>CAZYSW010000361.1:0-6311 GCA_964650105.1 uncultured Nannocystaceae bacterium | reverse complement strand
GTGACCGGCTGGTAGAACGGGATCTCGTTGAAGCTCGCCTTCGGGACCCAGATGTGGGGCGCGCCGGCCCGTCCGAGCGCGTTGAGGATTCCGTCCCGGACCTCCGCCGAACAGGGGGGCTCCGTTGCGTCGAACCACCACGCCGCGATCGCCCGCAGGAGACGCCACGGCGACGGAGGCCACTCGGGCCCACCCATCGCATGCTGCGCCTGCCCCCACGGGTGGGCGTGATAGCGCCCTGACAGCAGCGTCACTTGCACGACGACCGGCGGCATTCGTACCCTCGCTTGCTACTCGTCCGTGTCCGCGTCTTCGTCCTCGTCGAGATCGGCCGCTGGCGTCTGGTCCGGGCCGCTCGGCTTCGACGCGTCCTGCGGGCCACTCGGCTTCGGAGCAGCGGGCACGTACTGCACGTTGATCTCGAGAGCATCCTGGTCGGTGATCGACTTCAGCAAGGGCACGAAGTCCGGCGGATCGAAAAGCGGCAGCACGTCGACGCGGTTCTCCTTGGCATCGATCCTCACGAGATCATCCAGCGTGACCGGAACATTGGGGCCGTACGCGCCGCCGTTCGACTGGGTCCGGTACGCCACTCCAGAGCACATCAGCGAGCAGTCGGTGCGTAGACGCAGGGAGCGCTCCACCTGCCCCGTCCGGGCGTCGAACGCCGGCTGGTCGGCGAGGAACTGACGGATCTTCCAGAGCGCCAGCGCGAGCAGGAACTTCTGCGCTGCACTGTTGGCCTTCGTATCCTCGGCTACCAGGCGACGCTCCCGCAGACCCATGACGTCGATCTCGAACGTCGCGCTGATCGAGTCGGGCACCAGCCGTGCCTTGTGCGCGATGCTCTGGCCCTTGTTGCCCATCTTCTGTGAGGACGACTCCGGCTCGATCGCATCGACCTTGACCATGCCGTAGTGGACGTCCGTATCGCCAGCCAGCACCGCCTCCATCCGCGCGTGGAGGAGTCGCTGCTGGCGCAGGCCGACGGCGCTCCATTGCATGAACTGGAAGCCGTGAAGCATCGCCGCGGGGTCGAGGGCGAACACCACGCGACTCAGCTCCGACCGCTTGTCGAGCGGCCAGCGCTTCCCGTCGGTGCTCACGCCGAGGCGGTCGCGCAGCACGTCCTGGAGCTTGCTTCCATTGCCGAGCGTCCCCTCGAGCACGTAGGACGAGGAGAGGCGATGCGGCTCCGTGAGGTTCGTCGCGAGCAACCCACCCGACGCATCGGAGACGCGCAGGATCGGCAACTTGCCCGCGAAGGGCGCGCGCCAAGTTCCGGGAGGCTGCATGCAGACCGCCTCGAGCCGGTTCGCCATGCTCTGCTCGCTCTCCACGAGACAGCGCCGGCGTCCGGTCTTGTCGACGAAGACGCATGCCCCGATGTCCGGAAACCCGGTCGGCTGAAAGAAGTTGCCGTTGGCCAACGTCAGGGATGCCTCGATGATCACGCGGTCGTGTTCGAGGAGTCGGTCCACGAGGGGTTTGTTGTCATGCTCCGGCATGGGATGCCTCCGTTTCCTTTTCGTCCTCGCTCGCCGGGACCCAGAGACGCCGAGCGAGCTGCTCCGTATCGAAAGGGCTGATGGGTACGAGCACCGCAAGCGGCATGCGCCGAGCCTGCTCCGGGGTGCAGATGGGGACGACGCGAGCCACTGCCTGGCCCGCTCTTCGATCCTCCGACTCTGATCGGCGAGGGGGTAGGCCGACCACACGAAGGCGTGTGATGGCCGCCCGGCACGCCGACAGGATGGCGCCCGAGTCGGCGCTAACCAGTGACTGCGCAACCGCCCCATCCCGGCCCGGGCTGCTGCCCTCTGGAGGATGGATGCCTGCGTCGAGCCACAAACGGAGGACAGCGTAGGCTGTCGGTGCAGGCCTACGAGCCACAGGTCGCCTCGACCCTGGCGCGGGACTCGACCAGTCGAGGGTCAGGAAGGCAGCAAAGTATCGATGGACTGCGCGCAGGTCGAGCTCCCCACGGAGCAGCATCAGCACATCTTCCAGGGGAGCGAAGCGCGTGGCGCCGTATGGAAGCGAGTCGCCCTCCTCTTGATGGGCTGCATCCAGCCATCGCCGCCAGAAGACGCGACCGAACTCCTGCTCCGGGCGCATGCCTCGCCATGGCACGCGTGCGGACGGCCGCGGATCCGGCACGAAGCAGACCACCCGCCGGGCCGACCTGTACTCGACGGGCAGGACCTGGCACGCGATCGGCCACGGTTGGCCCCGCCGCCATTGCTTCGACTGTCGATCCAAGCCCGCCCAACCGATGGAGGCGAGTGCACGCGCGACCCGCACCTCAGGGAGCTCGTCGATCAAGTCGGCGAGCACCCTCTCCCATCGCCGTGCAGGCAACGGCGGGAGCGGCCGTGCCCGCGTCGTCTCCGCTCGCGTGAGCAGCAGTCGATTTGCCTTCGAGAGCTCCGCAAGTACAGCGACGTGACGCTCCGGCGTCGGATCATCCGCGCAGGCATGTATCGCATCGTGGATCTCGCGCGCCGCGAGCAGCAACTGCTCGTCCTTCTTCTTCGTGGGGATGTGCGGCTGCTCGATCTGGTCGAGCCAGCCGGACTCGTCGAGTCGCGCGAGCAGGACACGGAGGTCCGTCGCGCCCTCACCCACGACGGTGGCGCCCCGGGCCACCGCGTGCACGGCGGGCTGACGCTGGCCGGGCTTGCGCCGCTCGAGGACGAAGCGGTGAAAGCGATCGAATCCGCCCGCGACGCCGCGCCCCTGAACTGCCCGCCGAAAGTCAGCGGCGGTAGAAGCCAGCTCGCCGCCACCGACACGTGCCTGGAACTGTCGGATCTGCATCCGAAGCTCCGCCAACGTGCGCGGCCGATCCTCGGACCAAGTGGGTAGGAAGATCTCGTCGACGATGAAGAGCTTCCCCCCAGCCTTCACGGGTGAGCCTCGAAACACGAACGGGAAGGACGAGTACGATCGCCGTGAACCGCGAAAGCCGCGAACAGCGCCACGAAGTAGGAGGGCGCCGCGGATCGCGAGCAGGAAGTCCCAGCCGCTGATCGCCGCGTCCTTCTCGTGGACCCACGACGAGCCGGTGGCGTACCGCTTGATCGCTCCCGGGAAGTAGAGGCCGCCGGTGCCTCCAAGCACGCGGGTGATCTGCTGTCCCTCTCCGAAGAGCGAGGCTTCGAGGTCGTCCGGCCCCCCTTTCTTGCTCTTGCTCTTTCCCGCCTTGGAGAGCTTGTCCGCCTCGGTCTGGAGCGTCTTGAAGTAGTTCGCGCTCCCGTCTTGCCCGAAGCCTGGGAACAGCGGATGCGGTCGCCCGCGGGATCGGCCTCCGGTGAACACAGCGACGGAGCGTGCGAGGTCGGCGAGCTCTTCGGTGAGCGTGTCGGCACCGGCCGCAGTTTCCAGGGGAGATGGACCGCCGGCCACGCCCTTCTTCTTGTTGGCCCGCTGCTTCTGAAAGCTTTCGCCGACCTGAGAAGCCCACTTTGGCAGCGCGTCGCGGACGACGCCCACGATTGCCGTCTTGTCGAGTTCGGACCCAGGGTCGGCCACGAGGTGCGAGGCGTCGATCCACCAGAACGATGTGTCGCGGTGAACTGCACCGAGCGTCGCGATCAGCCCGTAACCCTTTAGCAGGTCTCCAAGGGAGGCCGGTGTCACGCCGGTGAATGCGATCGCCGTCACGCGCTCGCCCTCCAGTCCGCTACGCGCAAGAGCGCTTCCAGGTACGCAAGCTCGAAGTGGCCGTGCTCGTCGAGCAGACGCACGACCCGTTGCTGCCACGACGGCCATGACTTCGTGGCGATCAGCTTCGCGGGATCGCAACGAACCGTCTCCGCCACCGTGGCCAGCCCCTTCAGGCCATCCGGCGAGACGCGATCGCCTGGGCGAACGCCGTTCGCGTCGTTCATGCGATCCTCATCCCACGGTTCGGGCAGCAAGCGGACCTTCCCGTGATGGGACATGATCAGGTACGCGACCAGGTCGTCAGGGCTCGGTTCGACTTCGAGGTACGCGAGAGCGGAGGCCACCTCGTGCCGGAAGCCGGCGCCCTTTCCACCGCGACGGTTCGACTTCGCGTAGAGCTCGCCGTCGGCGGGATGATCACCCTCAGGCGCGCCGGCTGATCGGAGCATGTCCTGGAACGGTCGCCTGAGGTCGCCGTCTTGGCCACGCCGCTCGAGCGCCTTACCGACATCGTGCCAACGGGCCGCCAGGGCAACACGTTGCTTCATCACGTCGGAGACGAGATCGGCGACGATCTCCTCCGCACGGCGCTGTGCCGCGTCGAGGTGCTCATCGAGCGTCATCCAGCGGCGGATGAAGCTTCGCGGGTCTCGATCGCGACCGGCGTATCCGAGGATTCGGTCGTCGATGTCGGTCACCACCGAGGCATCATCGGAAGTCGCGCGCAACCAGACTCGACGTCGCTCGTGCCGCGCGATGTACGTGGAGGGCTTCTGGAGGGCGTCGCCGCTACCAGATCCGAGCCACCCGCGTTCTTCCAGGTAGCAGCCCACGTCCAGGTCGAGCATGAGCGTGTCGCCCACGTGGACGCGGCCATCGGCGATCACCACGTCCTCCCACGCGTGCTTGCGGCGCCGCTTCTTGCCGAAAGCGAGGCGGAACCCACGCGTACCTCGGAGTGCCTGGGTCAGCTCGTAGATCGGAACGGCGCAGATCTCGTCCGGATGCGGAGGCGGCTGATCATCGAGGCTCTCACCGATGCGTCGCCAGAGCACGTAGACATCGAGGTCTCGATCGCGAGCCCGTATGAACGCGGACACGTCGATGTGGCCGCCCGAGAGATCCGGGTCGGTGTCGAACACGTCCTCCACATGAAAGCGTCGAAGCACGGGACCCTCGAGCGGGAGCGGCACGTCCGGCAGGCGGTCAAGGGTCGGCAACGTCGCGCCGAGTTGGACAAGCTGCTGTCTGCTCTGCTGGATGTCCTGCCAGTCATAGGGGCGCGCTGCGGCGACCTGCGCTTCCTCGAGTGCCTTTTCTCGCTCGTCCTTCTTCGTGAGTTTCTGCGCTTTCGTGTCGTCGAACGGTACGTCGAACACCACGACACGGGCGTCGCGGCGGAGACCTCTCCGGTTCAGACGTCCGAGTCGCTGCACGAGGGAGGGCCACGGGGCGATCTCGGTGAACAGTCGATCGGCATCGAGGTCGAAGCCCGCCTCGAGCACCTGGGTCGAAACGACGATGCGGCCGGCGGCCGGAACGGTGCTCGTCACGCGGTCCAGCGCGCGCCGACGATCCCAAGGCCGGAAGCGCGAGTGCAGGAGGACGACGTCAGGATGCGGCCGTTCAGGCCGGCTCGCGAGGTGGGCCTGAATGGCGTCGTGCACCGCGCGCGCACGGACGACGGTGTTGCTGACGACCAACGTGAGACGGTTCGTCGTGCCCGCGACGATCTCCTGCATGAGGTCCGGACTCTCGGCAGTCCACCTCGCGTCGTTCTCCAGGCGCAGATCCAGAAGCTTGACAGCGTGAACGATCGCCTGAAGCGGGCTAGGATCCTCACCGTTCTTCGGGGCCGCGCGCTCCTCCTTCGACAGAGTCTGGAGGCGCACCGTGGTCGCGGCCTCTCCTCGATCCGGTGTACGCATCCACGCCGACACATCGACCGGCCCACGACCGCTGTCCGGCAGCGACAGGCTTCCAGCTCCCAACGTCGCGCTCATCCAGATCGTCTGCCGAGCCGCAACCCGCAGGTGGTCGCTGGGCGCCGACGCCATCAACTGCAGTTGGGCGCTCGTCGTCCTACCGACACCCATGAGCTGAACTTCGTCGAGGACCCAGAGAGCGTCGGTGTTGATCGATCCGAAGTCGATGGGCCAGTACGCGGGGAAGAGGCCGTATCCGCGGTTCAGCGCCCGTGACAGGAGCATGTCCTGCGTCCCGATCAGGATCGCCTCGCGTTCCGGATAGGCCTGCCAGTCCGCGCTCTCTTCGCCACCCATGAGCGTGAAGACGGGCACGCCGCTCTCTTCCCACGACGGTCTGTAGCCGGTGCCCTCCTTGGTCGTGCCGGCGAGAAGCTCGAGGTTCGCCAGCCAGGTGATCACGCTCGAGCGGACCTGCTCGACGAGCGTGCGCATGGGCAGGCAGTAGACGAGACGCCGGGGTGTGGACGCGCGAACTTCAGCGTCCTCGTGCTTGAAACGCCGCCATAGCCATCCAAGGACGATGGCAGCCGTCTTTCCGCAGCCGGTCGGTACGCACACCAACTCGGGCAGCTCGCGCTCCGTGGCGATTGCGACCTGGTACCCATGCGGTCGACACGCCGCAGGGTCGCTGGCGGACGCCTCGGCGAAGAACGC
>CAZYSW010000360.1:0-6331 GCA_964650105.1 uncultured Nannocystaceae bacterium | reverse complement strand
ACCTTGCTCACGCGCGTGGATCGGGACGCGGCGGAGCTGCAAGATCTGCGCTTTGCCCAGTACTGGGATCGCAAGCGGCACACCTACTGCCCGCGACCGATCCTCGGCATGACGCCCAAAGATCCGCTCCAGGCCTTCGCGATGGAGTTCCTGCTCGATCCGGACGTACAGCTCGTCGTCCTCGACGGTCCGGCCGGCTCGGGCAAGACCCGGCTGATGGTGGCGGCCGCGCTCTACCTGCTCCTCGGCCAGCCCACCTCGATGCGGTTCTCGAACCGGTCGGCGCTGGCCCACCACAACCCGTTCGACAACGGTCTGTTTCTGCTGCGACCCGAGCATCCCTCCAGCAGCTTCGAGCTCGGCTTTTTGCCCGGAGACTTCGAGCAGAAGGTCTCCCCCTGGCTCGAGCCGTTCTTGCAGCACATGCGCTCGCTTTCGGCCCTCAACGAGCACGACTTCGTCGGCGAGCTCGAGGCCAAGGACATGCTCCGTTTTCTGTCGTCGTCGATGCTGCGCGGCCTGGACATCGAGCGCTCTTTGGTGCTGGTCGACGAGCTCCAAAACGGAGATCGCCACCTGGCCAAGACCCTCATGAGCCGCTTTTGCGAGTCGTCGAAGGTGGTGCTGGCCGGCTGCCTCGATCCCGTCCAGATCGACAACCCCTACGTCGACTGGCGATCGAACGCGTTGACGCGGGTCAAACAGACCTACAAGGGATTTGGCCCCTACGTGGCGCAGATCAGCCTCGAGCACAACTATCGCGGACCGATCTCCAAGAAGGCCGACGAGCTCTGAGCGGGCGCGTCGGCGGACGGACGAGGACGACCCGGGCACGGGGGTGCGCAAGGCGCTCTCGCGCACCGGAGCCGGTGCCCACCGAGGTCGGCCTCCGACACCCCATACCCACCGAGGTCGGCCTTCGACACCCCATACCCACCGAGGTCGGCCTCCGACACCCTTGCCCGACACGGTCGCCTCCTGCCCACGGCACCGCGTCGCGCCGCGGTTCGAACGGATCCCGCGATCGTTCCGCAGTCTGCTAAGGTGCGCGTCGGCGCCCGTGGAGCGACACGTAGCCCAGCTCGACCCGACGAGCGTGGTGCAACCCGCCGCGCGTCGCCATGCCATCACGCTGTGCTGCGCTCAAAGTGTCCAGGGCATGGTGGAAGAGGTCGCGCGCAACCTCGAGGGCCTGGGCTTTCGTACGCAGGTGGTCTGTGGCGCCGAGGCGCGGGCCGCCCTGCTCGGCCGTCCCTTCGAGACGCGCGAACCGATGATCTACGTGGTCTGCGTGCAGGGGACGCTCAAGGAGACGGTCCTCAAGCCGCTGCGACAGGCCCTCGCGACACATGGCGGCCCCAACCAGCACCTGTTCGTCGCCGTGCTCGATCTGAGCTTGCCGCTGGCGATGGTCGGCCAGATCCGGCGCTTCGCCGAGGCGCTCGAACGCACGACGCCCGGCGCGGCCCGACGCGACGGGCTGGGTGAGCGCCGGCAGTGGCGCGCGACGTTCGGGCACCAACGCCTCGAGAACCTACAGACCCACAACTACCGCGCCCTGGAGGTCGTCCGCCCCGACACCGCCGCGCACACACTCCCCCGGCGGACGATCACCGCGTCGCACCGCAAGCCACGAAAGGTCGCCCCGACCCAGCGCTACACGGCGGTGACCGCCAGCCTGCCCGTCACCGCGCAACCGGCCCGTGCCGAGCCCCGCAAATCGGCGCGTCGACGCGGCACCACCCGACCCAAGCGCGCGTCCCGGGTGCCGGCCGACGTCCGCACCCGGAGCGTTCCGGAACCGCGCGCCGAAACGCCGCGGGTCTTCGCGGCCTCCATCGCGCCCCCGCCCCGCCGTGGACGCGCGGTCGTCCTCGCCGCAGGTGCGCTGGGGCTGCTCGGGGCCGGAGCCTGGGGAACCGGCGCGCTCGATGGCTGGCTGGCCGTGACGTCGCCCGACGATTCGGGGCTCACCGAGGCTGCGCGCCCCTCGATCGAGACGAGCGCGGCGGCGTCCTCCCCCGATACGCAACCCGGCGGCGCGTCCACCCGCGCAGCGTCGGAAGCGGCCGAACCCTTCCCGCGCGACTCCGCCATGGGCGGCGATCTCGTCCCCGCCTCGGGCGATGGCCCCACCTCCCACGACGACGCGCCTCCCGAGACCGGCGCGGAGGTGTCCCCCGACGAGGACGACGACGCGATCGAAGCCGCATCGGACTTCGAGGCGACCCCGTCTGGGGCGTCCCAGGAGGCTGCGATCCTCGACGCCGCCGCCGAACGCCGCCGCATCCGCACCGTCGGGGACCTGTGGGTGAGCCCGCGGCAGAAGACGGGCACCACGTGGAGGGCCGCCCTCGAGACCTGTCGCGAGTTCGACCTCGACGGCGTCTCGGGATGGCGCGTCCCCTTTCGGCGCGAGCTCAAGCTGATCGGCGCGGTGGGGGCCATCCCGCCCGGCACCTACTGGTCACGTAGCCGAAGCGACGTCGCCGGCTTCGTGTGGGTGTACGAGGCCGGCGCGCGTCGATTGATCGAGTGGCTCGAGCACGAATCGAACGGCGCGGTGGTCTGCGTCAAGAGTCGCTGAGGTCGGGCTGCTTCGAGCCCACGTCCGCGCCCGCGTCGATCGCTGCCCGTCCCTCGTCGCTGGCCAACACCCGGGTCTCGGGCGGACGGATCCGGTGCCACGCGCGTGCGACGATCGGCGTCAGCACCACGGTCGCGCCGATGCGGACGAGCTGCGTGGCCTTGGTGGCCACCCAGGCCGCGAACAAGACCCCCGCCCCGGCCGCCGAGCCCTCCACCGACCAGCCCAGACCAATCAACAGGGCGAACCCCGCCCACGTCGACGCGAAGATGACCAGGTACGTGACGATCGCGACCGCCCCGTACTCGGCCATCAACCGCTCGAGTCGAAGACGCGTGGCCGACTTTGGGCGCTGCTCCTCGCCGGGAGCTGCGGACGGTTTCTCGGACGTGCTCACGCTGCTACCCGGAAAAGTCGAACATGAAAGTGTAGTCCGTGCAGCTCTCGACCGCCTGGCCGTCGCGCTTGCCGGGCTCGTAACGCCAACCCTCGACGGTCTCCGCGACCACGGCGTCGATCTCGGGCTCGAGCGACTCCACGATCTCCACGTCGCGCGTACGCCCCTCGGTGTCGATGCAATAGCGAACCCTGACCGCGCCGGACTTTCCCTGGGTCGCCGCAGCGGTCTCGGAGACCCGGGCCGGGTCGGGTTGGGGTGCCTCGATTTCGCGGGGGCTCACGACCACCGGGGGAGGCTTTTTGCACGCACCGATCGAAACGACGGCGACCAGTGCCAACGGGAGGAGCCTCATGCGCCCAGCCTACCGCGTTCGTCACGGTCGACGGCGACGATTTCTCGAGGTCCACGCCCCGCGACCGGACGCAGCCCGTCACCTGCGTCCGTGGCCCCTCGCTCAGCTCGCCGGCGCCGGCTCGCCGCCTCGGAGGAGGAGGTTGGCCAGGGTCTTGTAGGCTCGATGTGCGCGGACGCGCAAAGCGCCCGGACGCACCTCCAGCTTCTCGGCGATCTCCGCCATGCTCAGACCGCCGAGCTTGTGCAGGCGGACGACCTCCCGCTGGGTCGGCGGAAGCTGCTCGATCGCTGCGCGCACGCGCTCGATCTCCTCGCCGACCCTCTCCCGCTCCAGGCGCAGCGACTCCGGATCGGGCGGCGGCTCGGGAGCACCGAGCCCCTCGACCTCTCCCCGCGACACCAAGGTGGCGTGCCGACGCTCGAGGCGATAGCGATGACGAAGGTGGTCCAGCGCCACGTTCCGCGCGATGGCCTGATACCAGGCTTCGACGGCGCGATCGGCGTGGTCGCTCGTCGAGGCGAACCGGTCGCGAGCCACGTGCGCCCGCATGAACGTGAGCTGCACCAGATCGTCGACCAGGGCCGACTCGTGGACCAACCGCGAGAGTTTGGCCCGCACGCGAGGCGCGAGGCGAGCGTGGAGCTCTCCGAACGCCCGTTCGTCACCGTCGACGTAGCGCTCCATCAACTCGTCGAGGCCCGTCGACACGGAGCGCGACCACGCCTCGTCGTCGTGATCGCGCTCGCCTCGTGGATTGATCTGGTTTCGGAGCATCGCAGCGTTTCGCCTTCAGCCCATCGGCTCGTTGGAGTGGGTCGGGTTCGGATCTCGATGCATCGAAGGAAGGCTCACGGACGTCTCGGCGTGCTCGGCCCCACGGACGAGCGCCATCGCCTGCCCCGCGAGGCGATCGAAGGTCCGCACGTCCGCGTGCGTCTTGGCCACCAAGATCGCGCCCTGCAGATAGGCGACGAGCGCCTCGGCCACGCCCTGCGGATCGGACAGGCGCAACTCGCCTCTGGCGATCCCGCAGCTCAAGATGGCCTCGAACGCATCGCGCCACCCGGCGAAGATCGCCTCCACCTTGGTGCGGATCCCCTCGTCGCGGTCGGCCATCTCCAGCGCGAGGTTGCCGACCGGGCACCCGCACATGCTCGGACCGGCGCACGTCAGCGCGTCGTGGATCGATCGGCACACCGCAGCGATCTGCTCGGCCACCGATGCCTCGCTGCACCGCGACGCCTGCATGGTCGCCCGGTACTGCTCGGCGTAGCGCTCGAGCGTGGCGAGCACGAGGTCTCGCTTGCTCGGAAAGAAGTGATAGAAGCTGCCCTTGTGTAGGCCGGCCTCGTGACAGATCTCGGCCACGCTCACCGCCGTGTAGCCGCGCTCGCGGATCAGCCGCGCGGCCGTGGCCAGGAGGCGATCGCGCGCGTCGCTGCAGCGACCCATCAGTGCCTCCTTCCCCGGTGCAGTGTGCGCGTCATTCTTAACCGACCGGTCAACTATAAGGCGGGTCCGAAGGCCGGCAACGGGCTCGAAGGAGGGGCTCGGCGAACACACCGTTACACTCCGTGAACAATCGCCGCTGCCCGCCCGCTTCCGTTGCCCGAAACAACGCCCCCTTCTGCCGCGGACCGCACGTCCGCGCTCTGCGCGAGCCCCGGGGTCCCGGTCGAAGCCCCGCCGCCGCAACCGCCTGCTCGCGACTCGTCCCTCGAACCCCGCGTCGGGCCACGTCCGTCGCCCAGCCCCGATCTTCGCCCGCGCCCGCGGATGTTGCGCGCACCCGCAAGTCAGCCCCGACGGACCGGGCTGGTAGGTTGGGATCGTGCTCGGTCGTCTGTTCGTCCTCTTCGTGCTGGTGCCGATCCTGGAGCTGTGGCTCCTCGTCCGGATCGGCGGGGCGATCGGCGGCGCGGCCACGCTCGCACTCGTGGTGGTCACCGCGATCGCGGGCGCCGCCATGGCCCGACGCGAGGGCACCCGCGTGCTGTCGGCCTGGCAGGCTGCGATGGAGCGCGGCGAGATCCCCGAGGAAGGCGTGGTCTCGAGCCTCCTCATCCTCGTCGGAGGCATCCTCCTGGTCGTTCCCGGCGTCATCACCGATGTCGTCGGGCTCGCGTTGTTGGTCCCCCCGACGCGACGCGCCATTGCCCGCGCCGTCCAGCGCCGCGTGCAACACCACTTCGAGCTTCGGACGCTCCACGTCTCCATGCCCCCCTGGGCCGACCTCGAACGAGGCGACGTCATCGACGTGCAAGCCACCGAGCGCCCCGCAACCGAGGACCAGGACCCGCGAGCGGCCACCGACGATCCCCGAGCCCTCGCCGAAGGCGACCTCCGCTGATCCCGTCGCACCGCCGGTCTCGCCGAGGTCCCGGCTAACGTCGGCCGCGCTTGCGCGACCGCACGGGCTTTTCCGTCCCGTCGACCCGCGGGGGCAACCCGGTGTGCTGCGTCAGCGCACGACCGGCCGGGTCCGGACCGCGCTCCCCCTTCCTGCGACGGCCCTCGGGCCTGCGTCCCGTCCCGGCGGGTTGGTAGCGTGGCACGAGCTGATGCTTGCCGTTCCCGATCAGATCCTCGCCTCCCATCCGACGCAGGGCGGCGCGCAGCATCGGCCAGTTCTCGGGGTCGTGGTAGCGCAAGAAGGCCTTGTGTAGGCGGCGGACCTGCAGCCCCTTGGGGATCGGCACGTCGCCCCCGCGGCGTCGAACCGGCCGCAGCGGCGACTTGCCCGAGTGATACATCGCGGTCGCGCTCGCCATCGGCGAGGGCAGGAACGCCTGCACCTGATCGGGACGAAAGCCGTTGCGCTTGAGCCAAAGCGCCAGCTCGAGCATGTCCTCGTCTCGCGTGCCGGGGTGCGCCGCGATGAAGTACGGAATCAGGTACTGCTCCTTGCCCGCTTCTCGCGAGTAGCGATCGAACAGCGCCTTGAACCGGTCGTAGGTCCCGATCCCGGGCTTCATCATCGCGGCCAGCG
>CAZYSW010000359.1:0-6356 GCA_964650105.1 uncultured Nannocystaceae bacterium | reverse complement strand
CTTTCTCGCCGCTGCTCAGACTCTCCGAGGGTTCGTCTGCCACACCGGCGTCGGGATGTCGCTGTGGCACACCTACGGCCACCGCTACCTCGGTCGCCAGCACCGCCTCAACGTCGCCCTGCTGCGCCGCTACCAGCGTGCTCGTGGCGATGGGGCCGCCATGTCTCGTCTCGTCTCGGAGGTCCCTATGGACACCACCTACCTGATCCTCTGCGCGGGTCCCGGCAAGCGGTGGACCGGAGACAAGCCGAAGCAGCTCGTCAAGCTGTGCGGCGAGCCGCTGTTGCACCGCATCGTCCGTCAGGTCTCCGAGCTCGACCCCGGTGCCCGCATCCGCATCGCCGTGCACGACACCCGCGACCCACAGTTCCGGGTGCCGGGTGCACGTCTGGTGAAGGCCGATGTCGACCCGGCGCTCAAGGGTGCCGACAAGGCCACCTCGACGTGCCGTCACTGGAATCCCGACGGTCGGACCGTGCTCCTGTTGGGCGACGTGTTCTACACCGACGTAGCGATCCGCCAGATCGTCGATCACGCGACCGGCGAGTGGGTGATGTTCGGCCGTCCCGGCCCGTCGGCGATCACCGGCAAGCCGCACAACGAGAACTTCGCTGTCGTGTTCTGGCCGGACCACCACGAGCAGGTTGTCGCTGCCGCGGAGCGGCTGCACGAGCTCGACGCGGCAGGCAAGGCCCCGAACGTGAGCCTGTCTCAGTGGTGGATGCTCATGGAGGGCTTGTCGATCGAGAAGTGGCGCGAGCCCGACTCGCCGCACTACGTCGCGATCGACGACTGGACCGACGATGTCGACTACGTCAAGGACTGGGAGCGTTGGTGCTGGCGGTGGGCGATGGCACGCAAGGCCGGCGAGCCGGTCCCCGAGCACAGGGGCGAGTCATGAGCCTCCTCGCCGATCTCGAGTCGAGGGTTGGTCGCTCCTTCACTGAGGCGGAGGAGCCTCAGGCCGAAGCGATCCTCGACTACGCCGCCGAGCTGGCCGCGGCCGAGACCGGGTGCGACTGGGACGACGAGTCCGACATTCCCGCGCCGATCGCCAGGGTGATCGTGGAGATGGCGTTCCGGTCGATCGCCAACCCGATGGGTGTCACCCAGGACACGACCGGCCCGTTCACCGTCTCGTTCGGTGCGCAGGCCGCGCAGCGCATCTACCTGACCGCAGGCGACCGAAAGATCCTCGCCGCGAACGCGTGCCGCTCCCCGCTCCAGGTGCTGCGCACCACCCGCGGCCCGATCGAGACCAGGTCCGTTCTCGGCGACGAGTGGTGAGACGTGTTTGCTTTCGGAGAGACGATCAAGCGGCTGCGGTCCGTGCCCGGTGGCTACGACGAGAACGGCGATCCGGTCGCCGGCACCACGTCGTCGGTCACCTACGACGGAGTTGCCGTCGCCCCTAGGGTCGGCGGACCCGGCACCTCATCCACCGAGATCATCGGCCGTGGCCGTGCCGGGGTGATCGAAGGGTTCACGGTTTACGGTCCGATCGACATGGACATCGCCCACACTGACCAGATCGAGTGGCGCGGCCAGGTCTACGACGTCGAGGGCGAGCCGGGCCGGTGGGCCAACCCCTACTCGGGCCGCCAAGCCGGCATGGAGGTCGCGATCAGGAGGGCGGAGGGGTGAGCACCGTCCGCTTCACCCGCGACTCCGCCGGGATCCGCGAGGTGTTGATGTCCGACGCTGTGGGCCGGGAGATCTCGGCGCTCGCCGCGCAGGTCGCGCAGCGGACCCGGGCGTCACTCCCCGCCGAGGTGGATGTCGTCGCAGACGACTACCGCACCGACCGCGCTGCGAGCTCGGTCACGATCCGCGATGGCCGCGGCCGGCTGTGGCAGGTGCGGGACGGGATCCTCACCCGTGCCGCCGCCGAGGTTGGCTTGGAGGTGAAGGCCCGATGAACGAGCCGGTCACCTTCCCCGACCCTGAGCGTGTCGTCCGAGCCTGGCTCGCCGAGCGGATCGCCGCCCTCGAACCGACCGTTACCGTCGGTGTCGGTGTCCCCCAGGGCTGGACGCCGACCGGAAGCCCCCCTCACATCCAGGTGGCGTGCGACGGCGTGCCCTCCCACGAGCACCCGGTGCTCGCCCACGCCACCATTCGCCTTGTCGCCTGGTCCAACTCGACCAGCGAATCCAAGCGCCTCGCAGCGCTCGCCCAAGGGCTGCTGTGCTCCCACCCCGGAGGGGACGGGATCGCAGCCACCCGTATGTTCACCGGCGTGCTCCCCGCCAGGGATGCCGCCACCCGAGCCGAGCTTGCATCCACCACCACGAGGGTGACGCTCCGCTCGACCCCGATCACCTCGACCTGACCCGGCCGAGGTCCAGCCGCGCACCCCACCACCAGACGCCGCGGCGGCTTCGCCGCGCTCATCACAAGGAGGGCCATCGTGGCCGGAGATCCCAGCAAGGCAACCGTGTGGCCCGAGGCCGACGTCTACATCGCGCCGACCACCGCCACCGCACCCGCTTCGATCGACGTCGAGTTCAGTGTCGATTGGGACCTGGTCGGCCTCCTCGACGGAGACACCGGGTTCACCCAGTCCCGCGAGGAGGAGACCAGCGACATCTACGCGTGGGGCGGCATCCTCGTCCGCACCACGCGGCGCAACTTCAAGCAGACGATCTCGTTCGTCGCGCTCGAGGACAACGACACAACCCGTGAGCTGATCTGGCCGGACTCGCCTCCGGGGCAGCTCGTCGTGCCCCGCCCCAAGCGCGTGAAGATCGGCTTCGAGATGCGGGAGGGCGACTACAGCAAGCGCCTCATCTCCGCGTACGAGGCCGAGGTCGCAATCACGGGCGACATCGTCGACAACGAGGCGGCGCTCACCCGCTACGAGCTGACCGCGACGATCTTCCCCACATCGGAAGGCGTCCTGTTCATCGAGCAGAAGGGCGACGCCAGCTCCTCGTGAGGGCTCGGGCGGTGAGGGACTGCGCGGCCCCTCACCGCCCGACACCAGTTCTTCGCCGCGCACCGACCCAAGGAGCCGCGCACCATGACCAAGCGCACGTTCGATCTCGACGCCGCGATCGCCGACGCGACCGGCGAAGCTTTCCCGTTCACCTGGGGCGGCCAGGCCTACGAGCTGCCGTCGTTCTCGTCGATCCCTGCCGATGAGCTGATCGGCGCTCTCGACGGCACCCCCGCCGAGCAACTGGCGGTGATCCGCCGGCACCTCGGCGACATCGGCGACCGGGTGTTTGCACTGCCGCTCGGCGCGGTGAACGCACTGTTCGAGGCGTGGATGCGTCACTCGGGGCTCGGCCCGGGGGAAGCCGCAGCCTCGTAGCGGTCCTCCGTCTCCACGGGGACGCGCTCGAGGCGGACTGTCAGCGCTCCTACCACCTCGACCGGTGGCGGGACCGTGTCACCGGGCGGCTGTCTCTGCGACGGCTGTGGGTGCTGGCCACCCATCTGCCGACGGACTCGGCCACCCACACCGCTCTGAGGGATGGCAAGCCCGACTGGTCCCTCGAAGCTCACCTGCTCGACGACGTGCGGATGGCGCTTGTCGGCTCGAAGGAGAAGCCGGCCCAACCTCATCCGTTGCGACCGAAGGCCCCGCCGAAGCAGATGACCGCCGAACGCCGCTCCGCGATCGAACGCGGTCGTGAGCGGCGTCGTGCTCGGCACCGAAGGATGAGGAAGGAGGGCTGATGGCCTCGATCGGGTACGCAACCCTCCAGATCATCCCCTCGCTCCAGGGGATGGAGAAGGTCGTCGAGCAGCAGCTCGCCGGGCTCGCCCCCGCCGCGACCCGCCAGGGATCCCAGGCGGGTCAGGGGTTCCTCGGCCGGTTCGGTTCGGCGGTCTCGGGCGGGCTGGGGCGACTGGTTGGCGATGTCGGTCAGACGATCACCTCGGGTCTGTCCGCTGCGGGTGCGGTCGCCGGCGGCCTGTTCGCCACCAGCCTGTTCAAGGGCTGGGACCGACTCACGACGATCGAGGACGCGACCGCGGCGCTGACCGTGCAGCTCGGCGACGCGGGGGCGGCCGCGGCGTTCCTCGACGAGATCCTTGGCGTGGTCAGGGGGACCCCCTTCAACCTCGACCAGTTTGCCCGGGCCGGCGCCCAGCTGGTCGGCTTTGGCGTCGACGTCGAGCGCATCCCCGGCTACCTCACGGCGATCGGTGAGGCGTCGGCCACCCAGGGTAAGCGTGCCGGGGAGTTCGCCGACCGTCTCTCCACTGTGTTCGGCCAGGTCGCCGCCGCCGGCAAGCTCTCCCTCGCGGACGTGTGGCGGATCTCCGACACCGGCGTCAACGCCCTCGCGATCCTCGCCAACCACTTCGGGGTCACCACCGACGCCATGCGGGACATGATCTCCTCGGGGACGGTCCCCGCGACCGAAGCGCTCGACGCTCTCGCCAAGGGGATCATCGAGGGCTCCGACGGTGTCGCCGGGGCGACCGTGGCGTTCGGTGGGACGATGGAGGCGCTGCGCGACTCGCTCACCGGCGCGAAGGGCGGGTTCGGCGCGGCGCTCGCCCGGTTCGGCGCGAACATCCTCACCCCGTTCGTCGGGGCGATCACCACCGGGTTCGGCGCGGCCACCGCGCTCATCGACGCGTTCGGCGAGACCGCGAACGACGTCGCGACCAAGATCTCGGAGTCCTCCACGTTCGGCCGTGCCCTCGAATGGCTCGCCGGCCTGCCCGAGCGAATCGGGCAGATCAACCTGCCGGTCGACGCGCTCCGCGAGTTCGGCCAGGTCCTCGGCCCGCTCGCCGGGGCGCTGGCTGGCCTCGCCTCGACTCAACTCGCCGCCGCGCTCGGCCCGTTGGGCAAGATCCTCCCCGCCTTCTCCCCGCTTGTCGGCGCGATCGCCGGCCTGATCGCCACCTCACCGGAGCTTCGCTCGGCGATCGGCGGGCTGTTCGAGACCCTGATCGACCTCGGCGGCCAGCTCGCCGGTGCGGTCCTGCCGGTGTTGGGCGAGCTCGCCCCGATCCTCGGGGAAATCGGCGCTGTGCTGGCCGGTGCGTTGGGCGAAGCACTCGAGACCATCGTGCCGGTGCTCGTCGAGCAGATGCCGACCATCGGGGAGGCGCTGGTCGCGATCGCCGAGGCGTTCGCTGAGATCTTCTCCGCTGCCGCTCCGGCGATCCCGCTGTTGGCCGAGGTCGCTGCGATCCTGATGACGCAGATCGGCGTGCCGGTGATCGTCGCTATCGCCGAGGGCCTTGGGGTCATCGCTCAGGCGATCTCGGCGATGGGGCCGGTGTTCCCGGCGGTGATCGCCGGGGTGATCGGCTTCAAGGCCGCGATGGCGGCGCTCGGCGTGGTGCTCGCAGTGAACCCGATCGTCCTGCTCGCCACCGCGATCGCCGCGCTGGTCGTGGGGCTCGTCTGGGCCTACCAGAACGTCGAAGGGTTCCGCAGCGCTGTCCAGGCGGTCGGCAGGTTCCTCGTCGCTGCGGCTCAGGCTACGTGGCGGTTCGGCCAGCGTGTCGCCGAGGCGATTGGTGGTGCGATCCGCTGGTTCCGCGACCTGCCTCGCCGGGTGGGGGAGGCGATCGGCGCGGTGGTCGGCTGGTTCCGCGAGCTTCCGGGCCGGATCGTCGACGCGCTCGCCGATCTCGCCGGCACCCTCCTCGACATCTTCGTCACCGCGCTCACCCACATCCCCGAGGCGATCGGGTTCGCCATCGGCGCGGTGGTCGCCGCGTTCGTCGGGATCCCACTGCTGATCGTCACCGCGATGCTCGAGGTCGGAAACTGGCTGTGGACCGAGGTGTTCTGGCCGGCGATCCGTGCGCTGCCCGGCCTGCTCGCCTCGGCGATCGGCGCGACGATCTCGTGGTTCGGGGATCTGCCTCGCAAGATCATCTCGGCGATCGGCGACTTCGCTTCGTTCATCTGGACCGAGGTGTTCGGCCGGGCGTGGCGGTTCGTGACCGAGCAGCTGCCGAACGCTGCGGCGGCGGCGCTCCGCTGGTTCGGCGAGTTGCCGGGCAAGATCCTGTCGGCAATCGGGGACCTGGCGGGCAAGCTGCGCGACCTCGCCGCGAAGGCCCTCGACTTCACCGTCGGTCTCGGCAAGGGGCTGATGGATTCGCTCGGTGCGGTGCTCGGCTGGTTCGGTGATCTGCCTCGTAAGATCACCTCGGCGATCGGCAACCTCTCCCGCCTCCTGTGGGATGCCGGTAAGCAGATCATGAACGGCCTGCTCGATGGGCTGAGGAGCGGTTGGACCAGTGTGCGGAACTGGATGAGTGACCGTGCGAACGACCTCAAGAACCTAGTTACCGCTCCGCTGCGCATCTTCTCGCCGTCCCGAGTGTTCATGGACATCGGCGATGACATCATGGCTGGCCTCCTGCTGGGC
>CAZYSW010000358.1:0-6364 GCA_964650105.1 uncultured Nannocystaceae bacterium | reverse complement strand
GAGAAGAAGCACATCGCTCGCGGACACCTCATTCCGCGGCAGCTCGAAGAGCACGCACTCGACGAGGACGCGCTGTCGATCTCCGACGGGGCCCTGGAGGCCATGATTCGCGATTACACGCGCGAAGCGGGGGTTCGCCAGCTCAATCGGGAGATCAACCGCTTGTGCCGCGCCCTGGCTCTGGAAGTGCTGCGCGGTAGCACCAGCGGGCTGAAGCTCGTCGTCGACGAGAGCAAGCTCGCCAAGTACCTCGGCAAACCGAAGTACTTCAACGAGGTGGCCGAGAGGACCAGCGTGCCGGGCGTCGCGACCGGCCTGGCGTACACGCCGGTCGGCGGCGACATCCTGTTCATCGAGACGTCCAAGATGCCCGGCAAGGGCGGCGTGCAGATCACCGGTCAGCTCGGTGACGTGATGCAAGAGTCCGCCAAGGCGGCCCTCAGCTACGTTCGGAGCAACGCCGAGGTGCTGGGCATCGACCGGTCGATCCTCGAGGGGCAGGACATCCACATCCACGTCCCTGCCGGCGCCGTACCCAAGGACGGCCCCTCCGCGGGCGTGACGATGTTCACCGCGCTCACCTCTCTGTTCACCGGGCGGCGGGTCCGGCCTGATACGGCGATGACGGGCGAGTGCACGCTTCGCGGGCGGGTGCTTCCGGTCGGTGGCATCAAGGAGAAGGTCGTCGCTGCGCACCGGGCGGGCATCAAGCGCGTGATCTTGCCGGCCAGGAACGAGCGCGATCTGGACGACGTGCCGGACAACGTTCGAGAGGAGCTCGAGTTCGTCACCGCCAAAGACATGACCGAAGTCCTCGACGCCGCCCTCGAGCCGGCCCCGACGGGGTTGGCGGAGGCCGAGGGGTCGATGACCGCGGCGGTCTGACCGACGTCTCGCCCCTCCCGCCACGACCGTACGCGAAGGCCGTCCTCGCGTACGGGCGTCGGTCGGAGGGGCGCGGCGTCGGTGGCGTCGGTGAATGCACGTGGGGGCGCGTGTCGTCGATAGGCTCGATGAACGATCGACGACGACCCATTGCTGCGTTCGAGACTGCGTGCGCGTTGGCCATCGCCTCGCTCCTGCCGGCTTGCATCATTCATCTCGATGGCGAGGACGGAGGTGGTGCATCGGCCGGAGACGACTTCGACCCGGGTTTCGACGACGGCACCGGAGGGGACATCCCGGGTGACGACGAGGGGGGATCCACCGAGGGCGGCACCACCGATGACGAAGGGACGACCGGGGTCGAGCCGGAAGGCGAGTGCCTCGACAACCCGATCCTGGATCCGGGATTCGAGGACGGAACTCCGAGCTCGTCGTGGGAGGAAGCTTCCGATCTGTTCGGCACGCCGCTTTGTGACGCCTCCTGCACGGAGGACGAAGGGGCAGGGCCCCATTCGGGAGCGTGGTGGGTCTGGTTCGGCGGGGTCGAACAACCGGAGGCGGCTTCGGTCGAACAAGACGTCGTGATTCCGGTCGCCGATTCCACGCACCTCCGCTTCCACCTGTGGATCAACGCCGCGGCCGGAACGGGGGACGACGTGTTCACGGTGATGGTGGACGACACCGTGGTGTTCATGGCCACCGACGCCGAGATCGACGACTATGGCGAATACACGCGGGTGGACGTCGACATCTCCGAGCACGCGGACGGGGAGGTCCATCGGTTGAGATTTCACGGTTCGAAGGTCGGGACCGGCCTCACCAGCTTCTTCCTCGACGATGTCGACCTGATCTCTTGTGACGCGCCCGCGACCGGCGAATCGAGCGGGGACTTCGACGAGACCGGCGGCACCGACGACACCGATGGTGACCCCGACACGGATGCCGACGGCGACGCTTCGGGGAGCGACACCGACGGCGGCTCGACCGGTTGAGCGTTCGGCGTCGCGCGGGAGAACGCCGTCGACGAAACGGTGCCATCGCCTCGCGGGACGCTTCCGAGACCTGTCGAGGAGGGCGGCGCGTGGCGAATCGCCGACGTGCCGCCCCTTTGCGCGCCGAGGTGCCGACGCCGGCCCCGGGGTTGCGGTGGCGGAGACTCGGCGGTCACGAAGATCGTCGGTGTGCGTGCGTCCGCTGGACTCGTGCTCGTCGGGGGCCTGGCGGTGGCCGCCACGGCGTTCTTGCAGGTCGCGCCACCGACGTCGGAAACCGACGCGACCGCGTGGACCGACACGGCGAGCGACGTCGCCGAGACCGACGGCGCGTTCGACCCGACCGGCGGCGTGACGCTGCTCGACGTCGAAACGGCGCAGGAGGAAGAGGAACAGGAGGAGGTGGTCGAGCCCACCACCGGGTTCGCGACGGAGGGCGAGACCATGGTCACCGAAACGGCGTACCCCACGACCGGAGCGCCGTCGACGACGACGGGCGTGTCGGAGCCGACGACCGGGGCACTCGAGCCCCCGCCGCTGTTCGAAGTCGAGGGGGTCCGCATGGGGTACGACCCGACCAAGCAGGCACGCGTGATCGAGGTCGACAACCAGTGCAGCAACCCGGTCTACCTTCACTATGGGCGGACGCCCCCGCTGCGGCCGCAAGACGTCCTGTGGCTCAACGGGAAGGCGCAAACGACCCCCTACATGATCCCGGGGGACGTGCTGTGGGTCTACGACGACGCCGGTCTGTTCATCGGCAATGCGGTCGTGGGGTCGCAGACCGACACGATCGTCATCGGGTCGTCATGTGCGGAGGTGCTGACGCCCGGCGAGCCGTGATCCGAAGCGATGGCCGCGTCAGTCCTCGGCACAGGTGTCGATGCAGCACTCGGGCATCAGACAGAAGCTGGGATCCCCTTCCTGGGAGATCATCGGCATGGGCTGGCAGGTGTACCCGTCGCGGTTGCACTGCATGTCGTCGGTGCAGATGACGGCGCAGCTCTCGAAGTACCCCTTGGCCCCGATGCAGGCGACGCCGCCGGCGGGATCGCACTGGGGGTCGTCCATGACCACCCGCGTGGCATCGTCGGGTAGCGAGCACGGCTTGCTGCAGTACCCGCCCGGCAGCTCGTAGATGACCGCCATCGTCTGGCACACCGCACCTTCGCCGATGAGGGCCACGCACTCGGCGTCGCTCGTGCACGGCGCACCCCAGGTCTCCATGACCGGGTTGCTGGCGCCGTCGGTGGTGTCGTGAGGGATGTCGGCGGCGCAACCGAGCTCGCCAACGTCGTCGGACGCGGTCGCGGTCGCGTCCGCCGAGGCGCTGGCGTCCGTCTCTTTGCCGTCTTCGGTGCAACCAGCGACCCACGAGAGGCCGACCAAGGCAAGAAGGGCCGATCGCATGCCGTGACGGTAGGAGCGCAGGAGCCCTTCGGTCAGTGGGCCGGATCACAGGGTGCGGCGAGGAGATCTTCGCCAGGGCCGCGGCGCGAGTGCGACCTCGGTGGGGAATGTGGGATCGCGTGGCTACCCGGTCGGGAGGCGGGATCGGTCGAGGCCGGGGGCCACGTGTCCGGCTCGGCCCCGCATCGTCTTGGACCGCAGAAGGGAGCGATAGATCGCCTCCTGGGTCGCCTCCGCCACCGCCTCGAACAGGGGGTCCAGGTCGGGTTCCGCCAGGCGTGGCGCCGGGCGGGGCCCCGCGGTGTCGTCGAAGATGCGGACCGCCTCGGCCGTGGAGAACGCGATCGCGTAGTCGCCGCTGCCGTGGGAGAAGCGGGCCCCGGTCCGAGCCATGCCCACGAAGCTGCGCCGGGCGAGCCGACCCAGTTGTCGCGCATCGAGGGGGGCGTCGGTGGCGATCACGATCATGCACGACCCGGCGTCGTCGCCGGGCGTCGCCGCCGGCGGGTCGATCCGTTTCCCCGACACGGTGAGTGTGCCGCCGAAGTTGGTTTGAACCAGCACGCCCACGGTGGCTCCGCGCCCGCTGCTCCCGAGCCGCCGCGATGCCGTCCCGATCCCGCCCTTGAAGCCGAGGGCCCGCGTGCCGGTGCCCGCGCCGACCGATCCTTCCTTCACGGGGCCCGACGTCGCCGTCTCGATCGCCTGGACGAAGTGATCTCGCTTCAGCGGCCGGGCGCGAATGTCGTTGAGCCAGCCGTCGTTGGTCTCGCCGACCACCGGGTTGATCGAGCGAACGTCTTCGTTGCCCGGACGGGAGAGCATCCAACCCACCACGGCGGATGCGGCGTCCCAGACCTGCAGCGTGTTGGTGAGCAGGATCGGTGTCTCGAGTTGTCCCAGCTCGGCGACCTGCGTGAAGCCCACCAGCTTGCCGAAGCCGTTGGCCACCTCGATCGCGGCCGGCACCTTCTCCCGGAAAAGGTTGTCGGCGTGGGGCACGATGGCCGTCACACCCGTTCGGATGTCGTCCCCCTCGACGAGCGTCACGTGTCCCACGCGAACGCCGGCCACGTCGGTGATCGCATCGAGGGGGCCGGGGGCGTGCCGGCTCTCGACGAGCTCCAGATCGGTGGATGGGGCCACGGTGTTCCTCGATCTTGCGGTGCACCCGAACGCGAGAGGGCTCGCCAGGGCTCCAGCGAGCGTGGACCGACGTCGCCAGAGTCGCATGGCCTCTCGCCGGGCGTCAGCACCGCTCGAGCACGGTGGCGATCCCCTGGCCCACGCCGATGCACATCGTGGCCAGGCCCCAACGGCCCCGCGTGCGCTGAAGCCCGTGGGTCAGCGTCGTGATGATGCGGGCGCCCGAGCACCCCAGCGGATGCCCCAGAGCGATCGCGCCGCCAGCCGGGTTCACCTTGTCGGGGTCGAGGTCCAGGCCGCGGATGGACGCCACGACCTGGCTCGCGAACGCTTCGTTGAGCTCGGCGATGTCGATGTCGCTGGCTCGCAAGCCGGCGCGCTCCAACGCCTTGCGGCTGGCGGGAATGGGCCCGATGCCCATCACGCTGGGGTGGACGCCGGCGTGCCCCCACGTGACGATGCGAGCCAGCGGCGCCATGCCGAGTTTGTTGGCGCGGGCCAGGGACATGACGAGCACCGCCGACGCGCCGTCGTTGAGCGGCGAGGAGTTGCCGGCGGTCACCGTTCCGTTCTTGCGAAAGACGGGGGGGAGCTTGGCGAGCTTCTCGAGCGAGGTGTCCCGTCGGATGCTCTCGTCGGTGGTGACCCGCAGCGGCTCGTTGCTCTTGCGCTGCGGAACTTCCACCGCGACGATCTCGTCGTCGAACCAGCCATCGTCCTGGGCGCTGGCCGCCTTTTGGTGCGAGCGAAGCGCCCACTCGTCTTGCGCCTCACGACTGACCTCGTATCGCTCGGCCACGTTCTCGGCGGTCTCCCCGAGGCCCTCGATCGGGTACAGTTCCCGCATCTTCGGGTTGACCATCCGCCAGCCCAGCGCCGTGTCGAACATCTCGGCCTTGCGGGGGAAGGCCTCTTCGGCCTTGGGCAGCACGAAGGGCGCGCGGGTCATGCTCTCGACCCCGCCGGCGATGTAGACCCCGCCCTCGCCGACCATCACCGACTTCGCCGCCTGGATGACCGCCTCCATGCCGGAGCCGCACAGCCGGTTGACGGTCGTACCGGGCGTCTCCACCGGTAGGCCGGCCAAGAGCGCGGCCATGCGCGCCACGTTCCGGTTGTCTTCCCCGGCCTGGTTGGCCGCGCCGAAGTAGACGTCCTCGAGTTGTTCGATCGCCGCAGGGTGCCGTTCGACGAGGCAGCGCACCACCACGGCAGCCAGGTCATCGGGGCGGAGCGGCGCCAACATGCCTCTGAATCGACCGATGGGGGTCCGTACGGCATCCACGATGACGGGCGTGCAAGCGTCGTCGGTCATGATCCAACTGTGGCACGCAACCCCTCCCTATGAACCCCGAGGTGCGATGCGCGATCTCACAGGGCCGTGTTTCGTCCGACGGCTCGGCCCGCGCCGCGCGATCTCACATACGGTCGGGGGAGGGGATGCCCAGTCGCCACAACCCCCATCGCAACGTTTCGTGAGCGGCGGCCACCAGCAACAGGCGACCCTGCAACAGGTCGCCCTCGCTTTGGATGACCCGGCAGGTCTTCGCGTTGGCGAGCCGGTTGAAGGCCTTGGCCAGACCATGAAGGTAGCTGCACATGACGGAGGGGCGCAGCGACTGCGCCGCCTGGTGTACGGTGGTCGAAAGGCCGTCGAGGACCAGCATCAGCTCGCGCTCCTCGGGCTCGCCCAGCGCGCCGGTGGCGGCGCGAAGACGGACGGGATCCTCGAGGGCCGTTCGGTCCAGGACCTTACCGAGCTCCGCACCCTTGCGCAGGATCGAACCCGCTCGCGCCGTGGTGTACTGAAGGTAAGGTCCGGTATTTCCCTCCAACTCGAGCCAGGCCTCCAGCTCGAACACGATCTTCTGGTTCACGTCGCGATTGAGCATGCCGTACTTGATCGCGCCGAGTGAGACCTGGTGGATCAC
>CAZYSW010000357.1:563-6382 GCA_964650105.1 uncultured Nannocystaceae bacterium | reverse complement strand
TGCGGTGCAGATGCAGGACCGGACGCTCTTCGACCAGTTGATGGCGCGCGTCGAGCAGGGCGATGTCCTGGCGCATCCCGAGCTGCGTCTCAACAACGAGATCGCGCGCGAGCGCGCGGCCTTTTGGATGCAGCACGTCGACGAAATCATCGCCCAGTAGGCGCATTGCCGGGCCCGCCGGCAGCCTCCCGACGGACCCTCCTCGCGCAGCCCGTCGTCGGCCCCGCGCGGCTGCGCGTGCGAAGGCGTGCCCGGCCGCCCTCGCGAACCCTCTTCCCTTGCCCTATGCGGCCTGCGGTACAACGCACGACATCGTCACACCCACGGACGATCCGAGGATCCTGACATGACCAGCATCATCAAGCCTTCTCGTCGCACCTTCCTCAAGACCGGAGCCGCCGCGACTGCGGCCGCGGTCGTCGGAGCGCCCTGGGTCGCCAAGGCGTCCAGCAAGGTCGTGCTTCGCATCGCGACGTTGGCCCCCAAGGGATCGAGCTGGGACAACGCCTTCCGTGCGTCGGCGCGCGAGATCAAGGCGGCGACGAACGGCGAGGTAGAGATCAAGGTGTACGCCGGGGCGGTGATGGGCGACGAGCAGCAGATGGTCCGCAAGATGCGGACCGGGCAGCTCGACGGCGCCGCGATCACCAGCGTGGGACTCGGCGAGATCGATCCGCAGCTGCTCATGCTGCAACTCCCGCTCCTGTTCAAGAACGACAAGCAGCTCGACTACGTGCGGAACGCGATGATGCCGACGTTCGAGAAGCGCCTGGCGGATGCGGGCTTCATGATGGGGGCACCCGGTGACGTGGGGCCTCTGTACGTGTTCAGCAACACGCCGGTGAAGGTCCCGTCCGACATCAAGGCGACGAAGATGTGGCGGTGGGACACCGATCCGATCACGAAGAAGACCATGGAGATCATCGGCGCGAACGCGGTCCCCCTCGGCGTGCCGGACGTCTTGCCCAGCCTGCAGACGGGTCTCATCAATGCGTTCACCAACTCTCCGTACGGGGCGATCGCGTTGATGTGGTACACCGAGGTCAAGCACGTGACGAACCTGCGGTTGGCCATGGGGATCGGTGCGTCGGTGCTCACGCTCAAGGCCTGGAACTCGCTGTCGAGCGATGCGCAGGCCATGCTCAAGCGGGTCACCGAGGAGAGCCACGGCAAGCTGCTCAAGCGGATCCGCAAGGACAACGACGCGGCCGTCAAGGCCCTGGTGTCCAAGGGGCTCAAGGTGGTCGAACCCGAGAAGTTCTCGGAGTGGAACGACGTGGCGGTCCGGGTCCGCAAGGAGCTCACCGGCACGCTGTTCGACAAGGCGCTGGTCGACGAGATGATGGGCCACCTCGCCAAGGTGCAGTGAGCCCAGACGCACCGCGGGGCTGCCGAGGGCCGTCTCGGTGGTCCGCAGAGGCGGACACCCGTGGGTGCGTCGGGGTGTACCGGGCGGTGTTCACCGCTATGCTGGCGCGCCCGAATTGAGGTACACCAGCCCTTGGCCATGCAGCGGCTCCGGGATCTCGAGCAGCTCCTCGTTCGGCTGGAGAGCGTGGCGATCGTCGCGTTGGTCCTGCTGATGCTCGCCCTGGCCAGCTACAACGTCGTCTATCGAAACGTCCTGGTTCCTCTGCAGAAGCACTGGGCGCACAGTGGCCCGCCCATCGCGGCCGGCGATGCCTCCGGCGAGGGGCCCGACGCGGAGCGGTCGGTCCCGTCCGCGACGCCCACGCAAGGGCCCGAGGATGGGGGGGCCGACGACTTCGGCGGCGGGTTCGGTGCGTCGCCGCCCGACGACCAGGACGGGGCGGAAGATTTCGGAGGAGGCTTCGGCGACGCGGCCGATCCTCCCGGGGACGACGAGGCGGCGGACGATTTCGGAGGCGCGTTCGGTGATCGTGAAGCCGGGGCGGCCCCGAAGAGGGACGCGTCCGAGGCGGCCGAAAAGGCCGGAGCGGACGATTTCGGAGGAGGCTTCGGCGAGCCCGAGGACGCCGACGAGGGTGGGGCCGACGATTTCGGAGGGGGCTTCGGCAAGGAGAACGCGGACGAAGGGGGAGGCGACGACTTCGGAGGGGGCTTCGGCAAGGAGAACGCAGACGAAGGGGAAGGCGACGACTTCGGAGGAGGCTTCGGCGTGCTCGAGGGCGGCGAGGGCTTCGGCGGTGGATTCGGCGAGGCCGAGGCGAATGCCGCCGCGACCGAGGGCGGAGCCGACCCCTTCGCGGACCTCCCCGAGATCCGGGCCGCGCGCGAGGCCGAGGACACCCACGAGCCCCAAGGCGGGCCTCCGCCACCCGGCTCGTTCGCCGCGCGGGCGGTGGCCTTCATCGACGCGATCAAGCTGGACTGGATCGACATCTTCCTGCGTCAGCTCGTGATCATCGTCAGCTTCCTCGGGGCCGCTTTGGCCACCCACCGCAAAAAGCACATCAACATCGATGCGCTGAGCAAGACGCTGCCCCCCCCTGTGCGGCGATGGGCAGCGTTGCTCACCAATGGGCTGGCCGTGATGGTCTGCGTGGTGCTCGCGATCACCGGAAAGCGGCTGGTGGACATCGGCCTCCAGTACCCGGTCGACCTGCTGCCCTGGGCCAAGGAGTGGGCGTTCCAGCTCATGTTCCCGGTGGGTTTCGGCCTGCTCGCGCTGCACTTCGTCGTGCGCCTGGCCGAGCAGGTCGTCGGCGAGCAGGACCCCCCAGCCCCGGTCCCGGGGGGCACCGCGGCCGCACCGGAACCGGGCGACGATCTCGGCGTCGGAGAGGATCCGAAGGACACCTCGGCGTCCGAGGCCCGAGGGGAGGGCGGGGATCGGTGACCGTGCTCGTCGTGCTCCTCCTCTTGCTCCTGGCGCTGCTGGGCGCTCCGCTGTTCAGCGTGCTCGGTGGGATGGGGATCCTGAACTTCTCGTCCGTCGACACCGACCTCGTGGTGCTCAGCGAGGAACACTACAAGCTCGCGACCAACCCGCACCTCATCACCATTCCTCTGTTCACCCTGGCGGGCTTTCTGATGTCGGAGTCCAAGGCAGCCGACCGCCTGGTCAGGGTGGCGCGGGCGCTGGTGGGCTGGCTGCCGGGGGGACTCGGAATCGTGGTGGTGGGCTCCTGTGCGTTCTTCACCACCTTCACCGGAGCCTCGGGCGTCACCATCATCGCGCTGGGCGGGCTGCTCTATCCGATCCTGCTCGAGGAGCGCTATCCGCAGAAGTTCAGCCTCGGGCTCATCACCTCCAGCGGCTCCATCGGGCTTTTGTTCCCTCCCTCGTTGCCCATCATTCTGTACGGGATCGTCGGCCGCACGAGCATCGACGCGTTGTTCGTGGCGGGCATCATCCCCGGGATGTTGTTCTTGGCGGTCCTGGGCGGGTACAGCCTTTTCGTCGGACAGCGCAACCAGGTCAACCGAACCCCGTTCGACGTGCGCGAGGCTCTGGCGGCCACCTGGGCCGCCAAGTGGGAGCTCGCCGTCCCCATCGTGGTGGTCGTCGCGATCTACGGGATCCCCGGGCTGACCGACGGCCTGGTGACGATCGCCGAAGCCTCGGCCATCTGCGCCCTCTACCTCTTGATCGTGGAGTGCTTCGTCTACAAGGACATCGCGCTGTGGTCGTCCGATCCCGACGCACCGGCGCTTCCCAAGGTGATCCGCGAGTCGATGGTGATGGTCGGCGCCATCATGGTGATCCTCGGCGTCGCTCTGGGGCTGACCAACTACCTGGTGCAGGAGCAGGTCCCCATGAAGATCCTGGACGCGATCTCGGGGGCCATCGATAGTCGGTTCACGTTCTTGATCCTGCTCACGGTGTTCTTGCTCATCGTGGGCTGCTTGATGGACATCTTCTCGGCGATCATCGTGGTGGTTCCGCTCATCACCCCGATCGCCGCCGAGTACGGGATCCACCCCGTGCACCTGGGCATCATCTTCCTCGCCAACTTGGAGCTCGGCTACATCACGCCGCCCGTGGGCCTCAACCTGTTCATCTCCTCGCTCGCGTTCGACAAGCCCGTGGTGCAGCTCTACCGGATGGCGCTCCCGTTTCTGCTGCTGATGCTCGCTGCGCTCCTCCTCATCACGTTCGACGAGGATCTGTCTTTGTGGCTGGTCGAGAAGCTGGACCGTCTGTGACCGCTTCGCGGGTGGTGCCGCAGACGGTCGTCAGTCGCCCGTGATCGTGATGCAGGCGAACGCCGCATTGCTGTTGGCCGGCGTCTTGTCGGAGTGAGCGCGGGACCGGTAGAGCACCATGTAGTCCCCGGCGGCGAGCGACTCCGAGAAGGTGGGAGAAAGGGTGTCGGCGAGGAAGATAGAGTCGGCGGTCCTCACGTCCTGCAAGAACAGGTCGCCCCAATCCACGTCGGTGGGAGGCGGGGCCCCTCCACCGACGAGGATGTTCCCGTCGGTCCGCCCCACCGGCACGTCGATGTCGATCTTCGATCCGTCGACGACCACGTCGCCGACGATGGCCTCTGCGTTGGTGGGGACCTCGGGCCCCGCAGCCTCGACCGCGTACACGACCTCGTACTTGCCGGGCACGACGAGTCGCGAGTAGGTCTGAAAGCGCGTGTTGCCCAGCAGCACCGAGTCCCCGGTCTCCGGATCGCGCAGGAAGATTCGGCCATCGTCGTACTCCGACAGCGGAGGAGGCGCGCCACCGAGGGTGAACGTCCCCGAGATCGGCACCGCCGGAACGTCGATGGGGATCACCGCGTCTCCGAAGACCTGCACGGCCGTCAGCCGGGCGTTGGTGTTGGCGGGTACGCCACCGCTCGAGGTCTCCTGGCTGTAATAGACGTCGTAGGTCCCCTGGAGCACCCGCCGCGAATACGTCTGGTCGTGGGTGTTGCCGAGCAGGACCACGTCGTCGCCATCGGGGGCCCGCAGGCGCAAGATCCCGTCGTCGCTGTGATCGGTGGGAGCCGAAGCGCCCGCGATGGTGATGTCTCCGGAGATCACGGCAGTGAAGAGCTCGATGTCGAAGTCGCGCGAGCTGGTGTCGAGCGATCGCACTGCAGCGTGGGCGTTCGCCGGCACGAGCGAACCGCCGGTCAGGCGGGTGTAGAAGACGTCGTACCGCCCCTGGACCAAGACCGCCGACCACGCGCCGGCGCGGGTCTCCGCCACGGGAAACTCGTCCCCCGTGATGGGATCCTTCAAGAGGACGCGCGCGTTCTCGTAGGGGCTGTCGGGCGGGGCGGCGCCGTCGAGCGTGATGCTCCCCGAGGCGGCGATGGTACGGATGTCGATGTCCGTCTGGGGGATCACCTCCCCCGCATCCGCAGGGGCCGACACGTACTGGATGAACGCATTTCCGTTGAGAGGCGCCAGCACATCTCCGGCGAGCCATCGATAGTGCGCCTCGTACTCGCCCGGAACGACGACCTCGAGGTACTCGCCTTGTCGCGTCTGGCCCAGCGTGATCCGGTCGCCCGACAGCGGGTTGGTGAGGAAGACCTCGCCGTTCTCGTAGGGGCTGTCGGGCGCAGGAGCGCCGTCGAACGAGAACGTGCCGGTGATGGTCGTGACCGGGATGTCGATCACGACCTCGTCCGCCGTGTCGTCGGGCAAGGAGATCGTGCCGAGGCTGGCACGCGTGTTGGCGGGAACGACCTTCCCCCCCTGGAGCACCGAATAGTAGATCTCGTACCGCCCGGGAACGATCGGTACCGTGAAGCCCTCTTGCCGGGTCTGGCCCAGGCGGACGACGTCGTCGGTGTGGACGTTCCGAAGGGAGATCTCGCCGTTCTCGTAGGGCGAGTCCGGCGGCGCCTTGCCGCCCACGGTCACGCGGAACGAAAGCAGCGAGACGGGGACGT
>CAZYSW010000357.1:0-553 GCA_964650105.1 uncultured Nannocystaceae bacterium | reverse complement strand
CCTCGTTGCACGCGCAGGTCGGTCGACCCGAGTCGTCGAGCTCGCACCAGCCGTCGCTTCCGCAATCGAGCGTGCAGTCGAAGCCGTCGGTGTCGAGGTCTCCACCCGGTCCGGTTCCTCCGGAATCTTCGGCCCCCGGGTCCTCGCCACCGGTGCTGTCGTCGTAGGCCGTATCGGCGTCTCCGCTGAGGCCGCTGTCGGCCCCACCATCGGTCCCACCGTTCTCGTCATCCCCCGACAACCCGACGAAATCGCCCGAGCAACCCACGAGGCCGACCGCCAGACTCCACACGAAACCGAACCGTCGAATACCAAGCATAAGAAGCCTGCACACTCTAGCATCGCGCCGCGGACGACGCCAACACGAGCGATCGACGATCCGGTGCGTCGATGTAGGACCCGGGCGTCGGCGGGACGATGCTCCCCTGACCGGACGGCCGGAAGCCCGATGGGTCAGGGATCGGCCAGCAGCACCGCGATGCCGCCGATGGCCCCGGTGCCCCCGACCACGAGGTCGAGGACCCCGTTTCCATCCAGGTCGCCGGCATCGACC
>CAZYSW010000356.1:0-6416 GCA_964650105.1 uncultured Nannocystaceae bacterium | reverse complement strand
GCTGCCCAGGTGTCTCCGGAACGGCTGCCCAAGTTCGTCCGGAATTCGCACCGAGGCGCATCTCGACCAGCAGGCTTCCATCGGCGAGCGTCTCGAGACGTTGCGTCGCGTGCCAGCTCCGCTCCTGCACGTAGTGCGCGAATCCGGCTGCGATGCGGATCCGTACGAGATGCTCCTGGTCGCCAGTCCAGACCCCGAACGCGGTCGACAGGAACGTTGCCGCATCGAAGTCGCGCGGGTAGGGGAGTCGCGGCGCGTCGTCGACGAGTCTAGCCTCGGTGATGCGATCGAGCGCGAGCAGCCGGCGAGGCGCTGGCTTGGGTACGTCTGCTCGGAGCAAGTCGGCGACGAAGTACACCGACGCGCGATGCAGCACGACCGACAGCACGTGTGCCCGAAACGCTCGCGGTCCGGTGCCGCGGCGGCGAGAAGACGACGACAGGTAGCTCAGCTCCACCGGCCGGTCCTGCAGTAGCGCGTCGAGCATGGCCGAGAGTCGACGCTGCAGCTCGGGATTGTCGCGATAGAGCTTGTGTCCGGACTCGACCACGTGGATTTTGCGCTCGAGCATACGGGTTCGGTAGCCCGTGGTCCCCGGCAGCGAGGCGTAGAGCTGCTGCACGACCGGCATCACGTGCGTGTCGAAGCGCTTGCCCGACAAGAACGCCGCCATCCGAGCCCCCACCGCCAGCGCGAGCACCTGCCACCGGACCGCGTTCCACTTGTTCTGCCGATCCACCCACCGCCAGCCCGGCTCCGGCTGCTCACATCGCTCGAGCTTGCCCTCGAAGCTCTCGCGCAGAATTTCGATGTCCCGCTCGACGGTGCGCTTGGCCACCCCGATCTCCGCCGCGAGCGTCGCCGGCTGCACCACCCCGCCCCGATGGAGCCGATCGTACAACTCGATCAAACGCCGCGCCTGCGTGTACCTCCCCTTCGGCTTGCGAAACGCTCCCACCGTCACCATCGCGCTCACTATAAACCGGCTACCGGGATGCAGAACCTCACACATGGGTCTCTCGCTCACGGCGGGCGCGAATCCGAACGATCGCGCCCGAACCTGCTTGACGCCAGCGAGAACGGCTTCGCGCGGGGAGGCGGAGTACTGTCCTGAATGGACAGCTACCCACGGAGACCTTCCTGGAGTATTGGTTGTGTGGTCGCTCCGCCGACTCGAGATCCACGCGATGAGTGAAGCCACACCATCTATCGAATTCAAGGCGTTGGCCGAGGCCGTCCTTTCCGGAGAGGAAGACCTCGGTCACAACCTCGCGATCCTTCGCGCGGTCGTCGGAGGAACCGAAATGGCCCTGTCGGCGCGGCTCTCGTTCGACCCTCGAGGGGAGTTCTGGCGTCGACCAGAGCGACGCTTCATCGTCGCCTACTTCGCAAAGAAGTGGCCGAAGTGGCCCGCAGACGAGGAGGAGCAGGCACTCTTGGCGAATTTCGCCGTACGCCTTGCACGGCGAGTCGATCGTCTTCGCGAAGAGCGGGAGATCACCTATCTCGGCGTCGACTATGATGATGCTGGTGGCGTCGAGGTCGTGTTGCGTCCTCTCCGCGATGCGTTCGAGTCGCTGGGTCCCGTCGAAGGATGGCCGGCGATCCGTCCGTCGAGGGAGTCCAGCCCAAGCGCAAGCCAATCGTTGCTCCTCTTCCTCGATAGCATCGTACGCGATGGCTTTGAGGAGTACGAGCGATCGCTTCGCTTCTCGATGATGTGGTGGCCTGCGCTTGGCGCGAAGAGCCTCGACGACCTCGAGGCGCGCCAGAGGTTCTTTTGGGCGTACCGGAACGCGGTGATGTCGAGCAACGCCTACTCCAATGCTGGCGCGCAGTATTTCGGGCCCGTGATTGGGAACACACCGACCGACATCATCCTCGCGTCGCTCGACCACTGGAGACGCGGAGCGAGCACTGCCGAGGCGCCGTTGATGGGGCTCGGGCGGGAGGATCCAGATGACCAGCCCTCCGACCGCACGCACACCAACATCGCACGCGAGATCTGGGGGTTTCTCAACCTTCACCGCGCGCCCTTTTACAACAACCGCGTAGCCGCTTACGAGGTGTACGGCGCCAATCCCGAGGCTGCCGTTCTCGCTATCGGCCGGCAGTGTCGAGACTGGCTTGCCTCACGACCCGTGGAGACCGCCGCACTGGCGCGGAAGTTCGACGAACTGTTCCCCGTTGCGAAACGGAGCAATGGCAAGCCGTTCGCGGAGGCTCGACGAGCGAGGGGCAAGAGCATGGCTGCGCTCGACGCTCGGCTTCACGACGAGTTGCTCGCCACAGCGCAAGCTCGGCTGCAGCGTCTCGAGGCGGTCGACCGCGCGGCGATCTTGCTGCACGTCACGCTCGATCGCTCGCTGTACATGGAGGACCGGCGCGAGCCCGCCGGCTCCTCGCGTGCGGAGGACAACGATGAGGACCAAGACTACGTCGCCACGGACGCCGCGCCCCAGCTGTCCTTGAGAGGAGCAGAACGGGTGTGGATCTATTCGCCGGGCGTCAACGCCAGGCACTGGGATTTCGACCGCGCCGAGGGCGTCGCCTCGATCGGTTGGGACCAAGAGGGAGACCTGCTGCAGTATCCGACCGAGGATGCGCTCCTCGAGGCGCTGTCCGAAAATCGTGATGCCGATGCGTCGACACCGAGGGGCGCAGCTCGGACCTGTTGGAGCTTCTCGCGTGAGATCCGGGTCGGCGACCCGATCATCGCCCGGAAGGGGCGAAGCCGCGTGGTGGGGATCGGAGTCGTGACCCGAGGATACTACCGCGTCGACGGGGCGGGATTCGTGAATCGCGTCGGCGTGCGCTGGCGGTGGACCGGAAACTACGTCATTCAGGACAAACGCTCACTTGCGATGCAGACGCTGGTCGAGGCGAGTCGACGCAAGGCGTTGCTGCAGGAGCTCTCATCCCTGCTGGATGATACGGCTGTGCATGAACAGTCGGAGAGCGAAGAGGAGGTCGAGACTCGGCAGCCGTACACGCGTGAAGACGCCCTGTCCGACCTCTTCATCCCGGCCGACTCGGTCGACCGCATGGTGGCGCTCCTGCGGCGAAAGAAGAACCTCATCCTGCAAGGGCCACCCGGTGTAGGCAAGACGTTCGTGGCGCAGCGTTTGGCCTACCTCTTGATGGGCGAACAGGCTGACGACCGGCTGGAGATGGTTCAGTTTCATCAGGCGTATACGTACGAGCAGTTCGTTCGCGGCTATCGTCCCACCGGCGACGGGGGCTTCGAGCTCGCGGGTGGTCCGCTGTACGAGCTGACCCAGAGGGCGCAGCTCGACCGTGACAACGACTACGTACTGATCATCGACGAGATCAATCGCGGCAATCTCAGCAAGATCCTGGGTGAGGCCATGGTCCTGCTCGAAGCCGACAAGCGGTCCGAGAAGTGGGCCCTTCGCCTCGCGTACACACGGGGGACCGAGGACGAGGACGAAGAACCCTTCTACCTGCCCGAAAACCTCTACATCATCGGAACGATGAATACCGCGGACCGCTCGTTGGCAGTCGTCGACTATGCCCTGCGGAGGCGTTTCGTGTTCGTGGACGTCGAGCCCGGGTTCGAGGAGCAGCGGTTCGGAGAGCATCTCGCCGAGCTACCTGCCGAGTTTCGCGCGAAGCTCCTGCGCACCGTCACCGAGCTCAACCGGTTGATCGAGAACGACGCGAACCTCGGCCGAGGTTTCGTGATCGGCCACAGCTACTTCTGCAGAGGGGACGCCGGCACGCCACCGCCATGGGCGGATGACCCGGAGGGGTGGCTCCTCGATATCTACCGGTACGAGGTCCTCCCGCTCCTTCACGAGTACTGGTACGACGATCCACAGCGCATGGCACAGGCACGGACGATACTCGGGTTGAGCTCGTGAGCGCGATCCCGATTCGAAACCTGTACGTTCTCTTCGCCTTCGCGGCGAGAGACGTGGGGCTGATGACCGACGAGCAGATCGGCGCCTGCGATTTCGACGACGACTACGAAGTCCCGGCGCGGCTGCTCGATGCCTGCATGCGGCGGATCTTTCAGCGGGGTATCGACCGCGAGTATGCCGAGCTTCACTTGCAGGGGCCGGAGCCGCGTGGATGCCTCGACATCGCGCGCACGATTACTCAGGCGTTGCACACGCGAGGTCAGTTGGCGTTCCAGGTGGACGAACGTCTGCCGGATACCGCCTCGAACCGAGTCCTCCGGGCGGCTCTTCGCGTCCTGTTGTCTGTTCCCGAGTTGAAGACCGAGCTTCGCGTTCGAATACGCCGCCACGCCGCGCGCCTGGAGGCCGTCATGGACATCTCACCTTCGGTCGCTTTTGCGCTGCGTCCGAACGTCCCGCGCGGCCTTCCTGCCTATCGCCCCGCACTCCAGATCGCACGGCTTTGCCTCGCACACGCGCTTCCAGACGAGGGAGAGCAGGGCGACGCGTGGCGTTCTCTTACCCGCGACGACGTCGGGTTGGCCAAGTTGTTCGAGAGCTTCGTCCGAGGCTTCGCGAAGCACGTCCTCGCTGGGCGTGCGCAGGTCGGGGTGTGCCACTACAAGTGGAGGGTAGAGGATGCGACCGAACAAGGCCGCTCGCTGTTGCCGCGCATGGAGACGGATATCTTCATCGACTGGAAAGAAGGCACCCCAACGATCGGTGAGTGCAAGTTCTACCGCGAGCCCTTCGTAATTCGTCGTCGAGGTGCGACGACGAAGCTACACGCGGGCCATCTGTACCAATTGATGGCCTACCTCCGAGCCGCCAGCCAACACGCAGAGCCTCCCCCCACGGGCTTGCTCGTTTATGCGACCGTCGGAGAGTCCGTGTGGGAAACGATGGTCTTGGATGGGTTTCCCATCACGATTGTGACGCTCGACCTCAGTCGCGCATGGCCCGAGCTCCGCGCATCGCTCCTGCGCGCCCTCGAGACGACGAGTCCGCCTCGTCGTCCTGGGGTTGTTCGAAGCCTACGCGAGACCGCTGATGCACCCAGGGTACGCGCACCTGCATGATCTCGGGCCTGCGGGCGCGCTAGGCGCGCTGGAGCGAGCCAATTGCTTGCGTGACGCTAACCGCGGAGAACCTGCGCGATCCCGGCACCCAGCTCCCGCGCGAGCGTCTCGTCCTCGAGGATGAAGGCTTGGTTGGACGCCAGGCTCTTCCAGAGGCGGTGTTTGCCGGTCGAGGTGTCACCCAGCGTGAGGCCATGGCGGCTCAGCAGGTCGTTCAGCTTGCTGCGTTGCGCGTCGTCGAAGGCGTCGAGCTCGGTGTAAACACTTCCCCTCCGTTCGAAGCCGACGGCGATCGGGGTCGACTCGGCTGTGCCGCTGTAGACGACGTAGTTGCCGTGGGTGCCACGCCGAAGCAGGACCCGGCTCTGGCGTTGCAGTGTCCAGGCGAGATAAGCCTGGGCGCGCCGATGCGGGTCCTGCTCCACAGCGAGCTCGACGTGCAACGGCAGCGGGCCGGTAATCTCGTCGAAGGCCAGCTCCATCGTGTGCGGATCGGGTCTCACGAGGAACGTCCGTGCATCGTCGGCTCCACCGGCGCGCACACCGAAGGCGATGGGCGGAAGCGTCGCAGGGCGGCCCATCGATGACCGCAGCAGGTATCCGGCTTTCTTGATCGCGTCGGGGATGGCCCTGCGATCCGCGGTTTCCTCCAAGTAGGCGCGGCGCAACTCGAGGTCGCCGGGCTCGGGGCTTTGCATCCGACCGAGGAGGCGGCTCGCCTCGTCGGCATCATGTTTCACCTCGACGTACGCGACGAGGTTCCCGGTCACCCGGACGGTGAGATCCATCTGGTCGTCTTCGATTCGAAGGTCGAGCGCTTCGTGCTCGGACGCCATGGCCTGGAGACTGCCGTACTCTGCCATGTGCACGAACATCTCCCAGCACGGCCACACACGACCAGCATGGGTCGTCAGCATCTGGTGCTTGCGCATGCCGGGCGGACCGACGAAGTGGCCCCGCTTCTTGTCGGGCTCGGGATTGCTCGGATCCTCGCGCTCGGTGACGAGGGCTCCTCGGTGCAGCGCCGAAGCGAGTCGAAGCGGGATGTCACGGTCCAGCCGCTTCCATAGAACACCAGCGCTCTCGGTGCCCCTGCAAGTCGCCAGAGCACGCGCAGGGCGGGCGCCAGGTCGCATTCTTGTGCACACCGGGAAAGGCCGAGGCAGAGCGCGAAGCCGCCTCCCGCGGCAGAACCCGCCGTGGGCAAGCCCCCCGCGCTAGATCGAAGTCTGCCGTACCTCGCCAGCGGTCGGACGTGTGGTGAGCGCCTCGCGGCGTGCTGGTCCTGCGGACGCGGATTCGCTTTGAGGATCCGGCGGACACGAGCGACGGGAGCAAGGCCTTCGAGATCCGGACCAACAATCGCGACACCCAGTTCTGGGCGCTGCTGTTGAGCGCTTCGGTGGACGGCGTG
>CAZYSW010000355.1:0-6427 GCA_964650105.1 uncultured Nannocystaceae bacterium | reverse complement strand
CATCGCCTCGATGGCCAGCTCGACGCTGCCGAAGGCGCTCATCACGATGACCGTGAGCTCCGGCTGGTGGTCCCGCACCCAGTCGACCAGCGCCAGCCCACCCATCCCGGGCATCCGCACGTCGGAGAGCACCACGTCGATCGGCTGGCGCTCGAGGATTTCGACCGCCTGCTCGGCGCTTTCGGCCAGGGAGACTTCGAGCCCCTCGCGGCGGAGCAGGAGGTCGAGCACGTGACGGAGCGGCTCTTCGTCGTCCACCACCAGAACCCGGGAAAACGACCCGTGCTCCGACGGCGCTCGCCGTTTCGTCCCCGCCGCCGAGCTCGGCTTCGTTGCGACGCCGGAAACCACTGGTTCGAGGGTACCACCGCGCGCCGGTGACCGATGCGCGACGGTGGCGCCCCGACGGCGACGGGGGATGGCCCGAAACGCGATGCCGACCTCACGGATCGGGGCCTCGCGGGCAAGCGGCCGGGCTCGCCGACCCGCGGAGGACCGGGCGAGCCCAACGAGCCCCGGACGTCTGCTACCGTCCCTTCGCCGTGTCGTCTGGCTTCGCCCCTGGTTTTTCGCCGCGGCTCGACCCGGCGCAGGTCGTCGATCCGCGGCCGTTCGCGGCCGGAGACGGCGAGCGCGGGATCGTGGTGCTGCACGGTCTGACCGGGACCCCCTACGAGGTGCGCCCCCTGGCGGAATCGCTCGCCGCCCACGGGTTCGCGGTGCGTTGCCCCCTCTTGGCCGGTCACACCGACCTCGCGTCGCTCGAGGCCAGCACGTGGCGCGACTGGTATGCGTCGGCCGAGACGGCGTTCGACACGCTGCGCGCGGACGGGCGGCGCCGGGTGATGGTCGTCGGCTTCTCGATGGGGGGCCTCTTGGCGCTGCGCCTGGCGGCCCTGCGCAGCCGGGAGGTCGCCGGCGTCGTCGCGTTGTCGGTGCCGTTGCGGTTCGAGGCCTGGAAGCGCAGCGCGATCCTGACCATGGCGCGCCTGCGATCGAACCGGTTCTTTCGCGACCTCGTCGGCGTGCTCGGCAAGGAGGGCGGACCCGACGTGAGGGTCGAGCGGGAGGCGCAGCAAAGCCCGAGCCTGGAGGGATTCCCCTACCCCGCCCTCGCCGAGCTGCTGGCGCTGCAGGACGAGGTCGACGACCTGCTGCCCTTCGTCCGCGCCCCGCTGCTCGTCATGCACGGCCGCTACGACCACACCGCCCCCGCCGAGCACAGCGAACGGATCGCTCAACGGGTGAGCGCCTCCCGCGTCGAGCGCGTGGTGCTTCCCCGTTCCTTTCATCAGATCGGCCTGGATCTCGACCGCGAACGCGCGTGCGAGGAAGTCGTACGATTCGCGCTTTCGGTGCTCGGCGAGGCCGATCGCCCGCCACCTCGCCAGGAGTCGGACGCCTCATGACCAAGCCTTCGGGAGACCTCATCCTCGCCATCGACCAGGGGACGACCGGTAGCACCTGCCTGCTCGTCGACGCCGAGCTGAACGTGCTGGCTACGGCCAACCACGAGTTCCCTCAACACTTTCCGCGGCCCGGGTGGGTGGAGCACGATCCCGAGGAGCTGTGGGCTTCGGTGGTGGCATGCATCGCCGACGTGCTCGAGCGCGCCGAGGTCTCGACCTCGCGCATCGCCGCGATCGGCATCACCAACCAGCGCGAGACGACGCTGGTCTGGAACCGAAAGACCGGCGACCGGATCCACCGCGCGATCGTCTGGCAGGATCGTCGAACCGCCGATCGCTGCGAGGCGCTGCGGGCCGCCGGTCACGGCGAGCGGGTGCGGACGCTGACCGGACTGGTGCTCGATCCGTACTTCTCGGGCACCAAGCTCGGCTGGATGCTCGACGAGGTGAGCGGCGCACGCGAAGCCGCCCAGCGCGGGGAGCTGGCCGCGGGCACCGTGGACACCTACCTCCTGTGGCGCCTGACCGGCGGTCGATCCCACGCCACCGAGCCCAGCAACGCATCGCGCACGTTGCTGTGGCCGCTGCGCGGCGGCGGATGGAGCGGCGAGATGTGCGAGCTGTTGCAGGTCCCCCAGGCCATCTTGCCCGAAGTCCTGCCCTGCACCGCCGAGTTCGGGCGAACCAAGGACGTGCCCGGCCTTCCCGACGGGATCCCCATCCACGGCATCGCGGGCGATCAGCAGGCGGCGCTGTTCGGACAGGCGTGCTTCGACGTCGGCCAGGCCAAGTGCACCTACGGGACCGGAGCGTTCGTGGTGCTCGACACGGGCCCGGAGATCGTGCCGTCCAAGCACGGGCTGCTGACCTCGGTCGCGTGGCAAATCGGCGACGAGACGACCTACTGTCTGGAGGGCTCGGCGTTCACGGCCGGTGCGGTGGTGCAGTGGCTGCGCGACCATTTGGGCTTCATCGAGAAGGCGGCCGACATCGAAGCGCTGGCGCGCACGGTGCCCGACAGCGGCGGCGTGGTGCTGGTCCCGGGCCACGCGGGGCTGGGCGCCCCCCACTGGCGCCCGCACGCGCGCGGGCTCATCCGCGGCATCACCCGGGGAACCGGACGCGGCCACCTGGCGCGCGCGGCTCTGGAGGGGATCGCGCTACAGATCACGGACCTGGTCGAGGCGATGGCCGCGGACCTCGGACGTCCCGTCGAGGTGCTGCGGGTCGACGGAGGTGCTTCCGCCAACGACCTGCTGATGCAGATCCAGTGCGACCTGCTCGGATTCCCGCTCGAGCGCCCGACCATGCGCGAAGCGACGGCCCTGGGCGCGATCTTTCTCGCGGGTCTGGGCGTGGGCCTGTGGCCCGACACCCGCGCGGTTCGGCAGGCGTGGAAGCTCGACCGCGCTTTCCAGCCCGCCGGCGATCCGAGCGCCCTGCAAGCGCTACGCAAAGCGTGGCGCGAGGCCATCGCCGCGGCTTGAATCACGACCTTCGTGCGAGCCTGCGGCGGCACGGTCCCGTCGTCGGGTTTCGAGCTGGACGTGACCGAGCGAGGTGGCGGCTCCGATCCGAGAGGCCACGCGAGCAGCTTCATCGACGGCGTGGGCGTGGTCTCGTGACTCGACGCGGGCGTGGTCTCGTGACTCGACGCGGGCGTGGTCGCAGCGTCGAACGGCGATGGTCCGGGCCAGCGCGATCGTCGAGGTGCCGGCGACACGCGCACCGTTCTCGTTGGACCCGCGCATTCTTTTTCGGTTGGGAAGATGACCGTTTCGGCCGTCCATCGGGATCCGACGGGGACGTCTCTGTAGGCAGGTGCCGTACTCGTGCGGTGCGAATCGAATCGACGGCGTCGTTGCGCGTGGATCGATTTGCCGTGCGCGGCGCGAGGGCTGCATAATCGAGCGTGGATGCGGACGTCGAGTCCGGACGGGGTGAAGTCATGCATGCGGTGAGAACAGGGCTTCTCGGGCTGTGGGTAGGCCTTCTCGGGGCCATCGGCTGCGCCGACCACGGTGACGAAACGAAGGTCCTCGAGTGCTCGGGCGAGTGTGTCTGCGACCCGGAGACCGCGACGTGCTCGTGTCTGGGCGGCACCGACTGCGTGGTCGAAGGCGGTGACGACGTGAACTTGGTGTGCGAGGGCAATGCACGCTGCGACCTCGCCTGCGGGGTGGGTTGTCACGTGGAATGCCCGGGCACCTCGGGATGCGACGTCGTGATGGGCGACGGCAGCACGGGGGTCTGCAACGGCACGGGAGACTGCGCCTTCGTGTGCGAGGGGAGCTGCGTGATCGACTGCCCGGGTGCCTCGCGCTGCACCCTGGACTGCCCCGAGGGCGCCGCGTGCGACATCACGAGCTGCCCCATGGTCACCGAGTGCGGGGACGGCAATCTGGCCTGTCGAACCGCGTGCCCGGAGGACTCCGGGAACTGAGGCGAATCGGAGGAGACGATGCGTCGAACCCTGCGGTTGGTGGTCGGCCTGGCCCTGGGCTTTTCGACGGGGGTGGCGTGCGGCGAGGACGTCGACGCCTACTGCGAGGACGGTCACTGCGTCTGCGAGGGCAACACCTGCGAGTGCCCCGCTTCGGGCGACTGCGACATCGAGTGCAACGCCGACTGCGACCTCGCCTGCACGGCATCGGGGGATTGCACCTTCGCCTGCAACGAGAACTGTCTGGTCGGTTGTACCGGCTCCGGGAACTGCGTCATCGACGTGGGCCCCGGACGCACCGTGACGTGCAGTGGCAACGGAGACTTCGACATCGTGTGTCACGGCGAGTGCATCGTCGATTGCCTCGGATCGGGCGACTGCTCGATCGCGTGCGACGGCGTGGACGGCCCCTTGTCGTGCGGCGACCTCCGGGCGTGCGGGACGTGCCCGTAAATCTCGGCGTCGGGTGAGCGACCCACCGCGACCTTTGCGGTGCCCGAACCTCTTTCGTGAGGGGGGCGAGGCCCCGGCTTTCGAGGCGGGGGCCGATGGGGGGTCAGGCCACGCGGGTGTCCTGGTCGGCGCGTTCTTGGTGGATGAACTTGGCGGCGCGATAGCCGACGAGCATGCTCGGGGCGTTGAGGGCCGACACCGGGGTGGTGGGAATGGCCGAGGCGTCGGCGATGCGGACACCCGTGACGCCGCGCAGGCGCAGGCGCGTGTCGCAAACCGAGGCCGCATCGTCGCCCATGCGGCAGGTGCCCGCGAAGTGGTAGGTGGTGATCGCGTTGGTCTCCACGAAGCGGGTGAGCGCCCGGTCGCTGCGAAGCAGCGGGCTGGGCATGAACTCTCGGCTGCGCCAGCCACCGAGCCCTGCGCTCGCGGCCAGGCGACGCGCGTGACGGATCCCGTGGACCATGGTCTCCATGTCCCGGGGGTCGGAGAAGTAGGCGGGATCGACCCGCGCGGGCGCACGCGGATCGCCGCTGGCCAGGCGCACGCTGCCGCGGCTGAACGGCTTGCCGAGGATCACGATGATGCCGTAGAGGTGGTCGACCAGGTCGCGAACCCACGGCACGCGAAACGCCAGGCCGACGCCGCCACGCACGGCGGCCTTGAGCGGACCGTCGTAGAGCGACGGCGGGAGGACCTTGCCCGGAAGCATCCGCTGCATGGCCTGCTTCATCGCCGACGGTGCGGGCCAGAACACGTAGCAGGTGTCGCTCTGGCCGGGCGGCAGAGACGACTGCGGATGGGTGCGATAAAAGCTGTACAGCTGCGGGTAGTGGCAGTCGACCCGGTTGCGGCCCACGAAGAACATCGGAACGTTGGGATGGTCGTGGAGGTTCTGCCCCACGGCGTCGAGCGTGTGCACCGGGGCGAGGCCGCAGGCTCGCAGGGCCTGGTCGCTGCCGATGCCCGAGAGCATCAGGAGCTTGGGCGTCTCGAGGGCGCCCGCGGCCATCACGACCTCGCGTCGAACTTCGGCCCTGCACGAGCTGCCGTCGTGCTCGTACTCGACGGCGACCGCGCGCTTGTGCTGGTCGAAGACGATGCGGTGGACCCGCGCCTTGCTGCGCACCGCGAGATTGGGGCGCGGCCCCGGCTCCTTGACGAAGGCGACGTAGGAGCTGCGGCGTCGGTCCCCCTCGTAGGTCATCCACTCGTAGCCGACGACGTTGCCGAGCTCGCCGTCGTTGAGGTCCTCGCTGCGGCGAAAACCGTTGACCACGGCGGCGGAGATGCAGGCCTCGGTCCAGCGCGTGGGGGGGCGCCGATGCGGCCGCAGCCGGGCCTCGATCGCCTCGAAGTCGGGCACCACGTCGTCCCACTGCCATCCGCGTGGCCACTCGGCGTAGTCGAGCTTGGCCCCCCGGGTGTAGACCATCCCGTTGACCGAGCCGCTGCCCCCGAGCACCGTACCGGTCCCGACGAAGAAGCGCTGGTTGGCGCTGTGGCGCTGGGGGACCGAAAAGCGCTCCCAGATCACCTCGTCGTTGATGAAGGCGTACTTGTAGCCGTCGGCGTGCAGCGTCTCGGGGTGCTCCTCGGCGGCCGGGCCGGCTTCGAGCAAAAGCACCGCGTTGCGGGAGTCGTCGGCGAGCTCGGCCGCGGCGATGCATCCGGCCGAGCCTCCGCCGACCACGACGTAGTCGTAAGCGTCGGTCATGAGCGTGTCTTGGGGGTCTTGCCGAGCGCGCCGGCGATCAGATCCGACAGGGCGTCCAGCTTGCGCCGGGTGCCGCGGCCGTAGATGAGCCGCACGGCGCCCTTGATCCGTTCGAAGTCGTGCTCCCCGACCGGGAACAGCTTGTTGGCGAAGTGAAGGCCGAAGCGGTCGTCGAGCACGGCCTTGACGTTGCAGCACGCGCGCAGGCCGTCGCGGCCGTTCATGCGCCCGAAACCCGAGGCCTTCACGCCGCCGAACGTGAGATCCTGCGCCATGTAGGTCATGCCGCCGAACTCGTTGATGGCGGTCATCCCCGCCTGCAGGCGCTCCGCGATTCTGCGGGCTCGGGCGTGATCGCGCGAGAACACCGAAGAGGAGAGCCCGAATGCGGTGCCGTTGGCGACC
>CAZYSW010000354.1:0-6481 GCA_964650105.1 uncultured Nannocystaceae bacterium | reverse complement strand
GGGCGTAGGGGGTGTTGCCGGGGATGTGGTACTTGGCGCCCGGGTCGAAGTGCTCCTCGGTGCGCGGCACGGGAGCCGTGACGCCCTGGTACTTCTCCCGCAGCTCCCACCAGGCCGCGTTGTAGCGGTCGGGTGAGACCTTCCCGGAGAACACGTCCCAGCGCCACTGGTCGATGAGCTTGCCGAAGGGAAGGAAGGCGATCTTGGCCAGCGCATCCTGCATCTGCTTGTTGATCACGCCCTTTTCGTTCTCCGACACGTCCGCCAGAAGCCCCACCTTTTGCAGGTACGAGGGGGTGATGGACAGGGCGATGGCATCTCCGATCGCCTCGTGGAACCCGTCGTGAGCCCCGGCCTGGAAAAGGACGGGGAGCTGGTAGTAGTTGTTGTAGTAGTAGTTGTGACCGAGCTCGTGGTGGATGGTGACCAGATCCTCGTGATCGACCTTGATGCACATCTTGATGCGCAAATCGTTGTTCAACCCTACGTCCCATGCGCTCGCGTGGCAGACGACCTCGCGGTCCGCTGGCTTTCGGAACATCGAACGCTCCCAGAACGTCTCCGGCAGCGGGTTCAGGCCCAGTGAGGTGAAGAAGGCCTCCCCCAGCTTCACCATCTTCACCTCGTCGTACTTGGCCTTCTTCAGGGCGCTGGTCACGTCGAGGCTGGCCTCTCCCGGATAGGGCTCGAGCATCGGGTAGAGGTTCGCCCAGTCTTGCGCCCACATGTTCCCGAGCAAGTGCGCCGGGATGAGGCCATCGGCGGGAACCTTGTCCGTGCCGTACTTCTCGGACAGCTTGGCCCGCACGTGGCAGTGCAGCGCCTCGTAGAGCGGCTCGACTTGTTTCCACAGCCGCTCCATCTCCTGCTCGAAGGCGACCGGGGTCATGTCGTAGCGCGACCGCCACAGCTCACCGACGTCGGCGAAACCGATGTCCTTGGCGCCCTCGTTCGCGAGCTCCACCAGCCGCTGATAGTGCGGTCGCATCGGGACCGAGATCGTCCGCCACCCTTCCCAGGCCTCGAGCAGCTCGTCCCAGTTGCGGCTTTTGGCCATGACGTCCGAGAGCTCCTGCAGATCGCGGCACTTTCGAGCCTTGCCCTCCCCTTTGCACGCCTTGCCCTTGCCGTACATCCCGTCGAGCTTGGCGACGATCTTCGCCAGCTCCTTGCGCTTGGCGTCGTCGTCGGGCGCCGGGAGCGTGCTGGTCAGCTTCAGGAGCTGGATCTGCCGCGCGACCTCGGGATCACCCTCGTAGCCGTCGTACTTGGTGGCTTCCTTGATCGCCTTGGTCTCGTACGCCATCACCTCCGCGGTGGCCTTGGCGGCCTCTGCCTCCGTCTCGGGGGGGATGTTGGTCTGCTGGTTCCACTCCGCCTCGGCGGCCTTCGTCCACAACGTCCGCAGCTCCTGGTCGAGCCGAGTGACGAACGCTTTGGCCTCCTCGTCCGAAGGCGCATCCTTGCGGGCCCGGGCCTTGCTCGCATCGATGGTGATGGTGTTGGAGCGATCCCCGGGGGCAGCCTCGGGCTTGGCGGGGGGCGCATCCCCCGTTTGGCAGCCCATGCCGAGCGACAGCGCCGCCCAAACGGCGGCGCGGACCGAGCCACGATGCGTTGCGCCAATCATGGTCCGTGACGCTACGTCAGGCCTGCGGCCTTGGCAACGGCGGCGAGATCAAGGCGGGACGATGGCCACGGCACACGGTGCGTGGCAAGCCAGATAGGTGGCGATGCTGGAGGTGAACACGCGCTCGACGGGGTCGAGCCCCCGCGAGCCGCAGACGATGAGCGGCGCGCCTTCGTTGGCCGCCATACCGACCAGGCGATCGACGACGTCCCCCTCCGCCACCACGCTGGCGTGACCCTCGAGCCCGTGATCGCGAAGCCAACCCTGCAGGTCCCGCTGTCGATCCAGCCCGATCTGCTCGTAGAACTGTTGCACGGTCGCGGCCGGCAAGAACGCGGGCGCGCTCGTGGCCTCCGGCACGACGTGCGCCACGACGAGCTCGCGCCCGGTGGCCTGCGCGAACGATCGTGCGAACGCGGCGGCAGGACCCCCGTGGGGGCCGAGGTCCGTGGCGAGCATGATGGGTCCCGACCCGATCGTCGCCCCCTGCAACTCGGGCGGGGCGACGACCGTCACGGCGGGGAGCCGCCGAACCAACCGCCGCGCCACACGGCCCAGGCGTACCAGTCGGTGGCTGCCGGCTCTCGCCTGGCGACCGATGATCAGGCCGTCGGCCCCGAGGTTGTCGACCTCCTTCGCCAGCCGCTCGTCCGCGACGATCCCCCGCACGACGGACGGCTCGGGGATCCGGTCGCCGAGGCCGGCCTTGGCGATGAAGGCTTTGGCCGCGGCCGTCGCCTGGCGCTCCACGGTCGCGAGGTGCTCGTACCGCAGCACCTGCAACATGTACGACTCCTCGAGGACGTGAACCGCGAAGAGCTCGGCGGTATCGTCGTGAGCCGACAACCACGAAGCGAACGCGAGGGCCCCCTGGCCGTGCTCGCGGAGGTCGAGGCCGATGATCCAGCGCATACGCCCGAGGGTAGCAGCCGACCGGGCCACGGCTTGGCGAAATGCGGGACCGACAACCCGGGCCAGGGCGCCGGTTTTGCCGGCCCGCATCCCCGACCGGGCGAAATTCGGCGCTTGCCGCAACGCGCGGTCCGGGTAAGGCTGATTTCATGGCAGCCACGCCGACCTTTCAGCGCGTCCTGGTCCCCGTCGAGTTCGTGCTCGCCGATCGCAAGCGCCCTCACGGTACCGTCATCGAGGCCGGCGGCCAAAAGCTCGAGCTCCCCGACGCCACGCGCCGCTCGATCGAGATCGGCGCGAGCCTGGCCCGCGCCGGGCAGCTCCGGCTCGTTCATGCCACCCCGTCCCTCCTCTATACCGGGATCTACGGGGGCCCCGAAGGGGCGTGGGTGCCCGCCTCGACGATGCAGGAGCTCGACGAGCAGGCCTCCCGCACGTCCCTGAAGATCCTCGAAGACCTCGCCCGGCGCCTGTGCCCCGACGCACGCGTCGACTTCCGCGCGCCGCCCGGGGCTCCGACCGACATGATCTTGGCCGAGGCCGAGGATTTCGACGCCGATCTCATCGTTTTGGCGACCAGCGGTCGCGGCCGCGCCCGGCGGTTCTTCTTGGGCAGCACCGCCGACAAGGTCATCCGCGCCGCCCACTGCCCGGTGCTGGTCATCCCCAGCGAGGTCGAAGACTGACGCCGAGCGCTCGCGGTATGGAGACGCCGGTCGACGGCGGCGCCGGCGAGACGGGCGAAGGTCCACCGGACATCGAACGTGCCTCGAGCGTCGGGCGACGCACCAGCGGCAGCGAAGGGGGGTCGTCGCCTCGTGGGACCTCACCGATGCCCGGCCCGCGAGGATCGAATCCAGCGATACGCTCGTCGCACCAGCTTCGAGATCTCCACGGCGCTCACCGGGATGAAGCCGAGGGCCAGCGCCAGACCGTAGTGCTCCCACCCCAGCCGGGTGAGGTGGAAAAGGTGCTGGGTCACCGGCAAGAGCAAGATTACCGCCTGCAGCGCCCCCGACAGGATCACCACGAACAAGAGCTTGAGGTTGCCGAGGGCGCCCACCTCCCAAAACAGCCGGTCGGGGCTCCGAGCCGCGAATCCGCGAAGCAGCACACCGAAGACGAACGACGCGAAGGCCAGCGTCCGCGCCGTGTCGACGTCGAAATGCTCGAGCGCCCACGCGAACACGGCGGCCGAGACGAGCACGTGCAGACCGGCGACGGCTGCGATCTCGATCCACTGGCGCCGCCCCAACAACGGGCTCTTGGGATCCCGTGGAGGCTGCTCGAGCACGTTGTGATCGGCCGGATCGACGGCCAACGTGAGCCCCGGCAGCGGTTCGCAGATCACGTTGATCCACAGCAGTTGGATGGGCGTGAAGGGCATCGGCCAGCCCACCGCGGCCGCCAGCAGCATGAAGAGAAGCTCCGCTGCGTTGCCTCCCAGCAGGTAGACCACCGTCTTGCGGATGTTCTCGTAGATGATCCGACCCTCTTTGACGGCCTCCACGACCCCCGAGAGATCGTCGTTGGTCAGGATCATCTCGGACGCCTCGCGCGTCACCTCGGTGGCCGCCTGTCCCATGGCGATCCCGATGTCCGCCTCGCGGATGGACGGAGCGTCGTTGACCCCGTCCCCCGTCATCGCGACCACCTCGCCGCGTGCCTGGAGCCCGCGCACGATCTCGGTCTTGTCGGCGGCCGTCTTTCTGGCGAAGACGACCTCCTCGGCCGGCCAGTCGCGCCCCACGATGTTCATCTCGCGTGCGATCGCATGGGCGGTCAGGGGATGGTCCCCGGTGATCATCACGACCTTGATGCCGGCGGCGTGGGCTCCCGCGATGGCATCGAGCGCCTCCAGGCGCGGTGCGTCCGCGATCCCGATCAGGCCCAGCAGCGTCAGCTCCGACTCGTCGGGGCCGTCCCCCAAAGCCACGGCGAGCACGCGCAACCCTCGACTGGCCATCCGATTCTCGGCCTGGACCGCCTCGTCCGGAACGTGCTTGCAACGGGGGAACACGACGTCGCTCGCTCCCTTGACGTGCAGCTTGCCGTCGGCACGACGGATCGACATTCGCCGCCGTTCCGCGCTGAATGGCTGCACCTGCACTCGCGGATTGGATCGCTCGATGTCCGGTCGATGGATGTTTCGCTCCGCCGCCGCCCGAAGGATCGCGATCTCGGTGGGGTCTCCGGTTCCGCCCTTCCCGTCGGGCCCGAGCTCCGCGGCGCTGCAACTGGCGGCGCTGCGCAGCACCGCGTCCTCGTCGCCCCACAGCTCGCGCACGGTCATCTCCCCTCGGGTGAGCGTGCCGGTCTTGTCGGTGCAGATGACCGTGGCCGAGCCCAGCGTCTCGACCGCGTCGAGGCGGCGCAGCAGCACGTGCCGGGCCGACATCCGCCGTACCCCGACCGCCAGCGCCACGGTGACCACGGCCGGGAGGCCCTCGGGGACCGCCGCCACGGCGAGCGACACCGAGGTGAGCAGGACTTCGAGCCACCCGAGCCCGCGCGCGAAGCCGAGCGCGGCCACCACCGCGACCAGGGCGACGCACGCGTACATCAGGACCCGCCCCAGTGCCGCCAGTCGGATCTGCAGGGGCGTCGGCCCGGGGCTGGCTCGCCCGAGCAGGTGGGCGATCTTCCCCATCTCGGTGTGCATCCCCGTGCGCTCCACCACGGCGCCCCCCGTACCGGTCGCGACGGAGGTCCCCATGAAGACCTTCCCGCTCTGCTCGGCCAGCGGCGTGTCGTCGGGGACGTCGCCCACCCGCTTTTCGACCGGGAAGCTCTCCCCGGTCAACGCCGCCTCCACCGTCGTGAGCTCGTTCGCCTCCACCAAACGCGCGTCGGCGGCCACCACGTCTCCCGGCTCGAGGAGGAGCACGTCGCCGACGACGACCTCGCGCGCATCGATCAGTGCGGCGTGACCTTCACGCACCACGCGGGCACGCGCGGCCGTCAGGGAACGGAGCGCGAGGACGGCCTTCTCGGCCCGGTACTCCTGGTTGAACCCCACGATCGCGTTGATGAGCACGATCACTGCGATCGCGATGGCCTCGGCCTGCTCCCCCACCAACGCGGAGATCACCGCCCCGCCGAGCAACAACAAGATGAGCGCGCTGGCGAACTGGCGCAGGAACACCCGCCAGGCCGGGGTCGCATCCTCGCGTTCCAGCTCGTTGGGCCCGTCCCGGGCGAGCCGCCGCGCCGCCTCGGCCCAGCTCAGGCCGGTATGCACGGCGGTCTCGTCGTCCGAAGCCGGGGCGGACACGGGAGACTCGAATCAGTCCGCCGCCCCGGAGCCCGTGCGATCGGTACCCTGGACCGCCGGAACGCCCGAGGGATCGGTGTCGCGGTACTCCGCGAGGCGGTACTGGATCTTGCGCGGCGAGATTCCGAGGATCTCGGCGGCCTTGCTGGTGCTGCCACGAACGTGCTCGAGCGTCTTCAAGATCGCATACTTCTCGAGCTCCGCCATCGACGTGCCCGGGATCTGCGGCATCTCGTCGTTGCTCCGCATGCTGGCCATGATCTCGCGCGGGAGGTGCTTGGGCTCGATCTCTCGCCCCTGACACAGCACCACCGCCCTTTCCACGCAGTTCTCGAGCTGCCTCACGTTTCCGGGCCAGTCGAAGCTGGTCAAGACCCGCAGGGCCCGATCGTTGAAACCACGGATGTGCTTGTGGTTCTTCTTGGCGTACTTGCCGAGGAAGTGCATGGCCAGCGCCGGGATGTCCTCCCGTCGCTGTCGCAGCGTCGGCACCCTCAAGGTGATCACGTTGAGCCGATAGTAGAGGTCCTCGCGGAACCGCCCCTCGGCCACGTCCTTTTGCAGATCGCGGTGGGTCGCCGCGACCACCCGCACGTCGACCGACAGCGTCTCGTCGCCCCCCACCCGCTCGAAAGTCCGGTCGTGCAGGAAGCGAAGCAGCTGGA
>CAZYSW010000353.1:4347-6484 GCA_964650105.1 uncultured Nannocystaceae bacterium | reverse complement strand
ATCGCCTCGCGCGAGACGGGCTGGCCGGCGCGCTCGTGCAGCAGGCGGAGCAGCCCCACCTCGTAGAACGAGAGCTGGTGCACCTCCTTGCCGGCCGCCACCGTGTGGGCGCCGAGATCGACCTTCGTCTTTCCCACCTCGAAGATCTCCGGCAGGTCCACGGGCCGTTCGGTGCGGCGGAAGATGGCGCGAATGCGGGCGATGAGCTCGCCGATGCTGAACGGCTTCGTGATGTAGTCGTCGGCGCCGGCGTCGAGCCCGCGGATCTTGTCGGCCTCCGACGCGCGCGCGGTGAGCATGATGATCGGCACGAGCCGGTCGCTCTGGCGGATCTGCTCGCAGATCAAGAAGCCGTTCGCGTCGGGCAACATCAAATCGAGGATGATCGCGTGCGGCTTCGTCTGCCGGGCGAGGGCGATGCCGGTCTTTCCGCACTCCGCCGAGACCACCTCGAAGCCCTCGAAGGTGAGCGCGTCAGACAGCCCGAGGACGATCTGGGGCTCGTCCTCGATGATCAGGATCTTCTTTCGCTGGACCGCCAAGGCGTCGCGATCATGACAACAAAACGGCGAAGGCCCAACACCGTAGTGTCGGGCCCTCGCCTCGGTCTCGATCAGCGGCCCGAAGGCCGCCCGCCCTCACTCACCCGTGCAGGTGATGAACAGCGTGGCGCCCGTCGAGCCCTGGCCCTCACCCACGAAGCGGATGATCCGCTGCTCGGTGGCCGGGCAGCTCGCCACGATGTCGGCGTTACCGGTCGGCGGCACGCTCGCCGCGTCGACGTAGCACCAGCCGTCGACGCCGAGGTTGTCGCCCGTCTCGTTCTGGCAGGTCTCGAGCTCGTCGCCGGTGAGCTGCGTGATCTCGCAGAAGCAGTTCCAGCCGGGGTTGGCCGGATCGCTCGCCGCCGCCTTGACCGCCGGCGCGTCGCTGTCGATCGGCTGGTGGCCGGGGCGGCTACACTGCGCCTCGCAGTTGTTGTTCTGGGCCGCCTCGATGATGAGGCACTCCACCTGACCCGTCGCCGGATCCACCGTCAACGAGCGCGGCAGGCACTGACCGCCGAGGGCCAGCTTCAGCCGCTCGACGATGGCGCCGATGGCGGGGCGGTAGCCGAAGTTGAACAGCGACGGATCCGACTGCTGCTCGGGGCAGATGGAGCCGACGATGCCCTGGTCGCCCACCCGCTTCAGCACCTGGAGCATGCGGAGGCCAGGGTAGGCCTTCGCGCCGGTCTGGATGTTCGTGAACGCCGAGCCGTTGTAGCAGAGGGGGTTGTTGTAGAGCTCGCTCCCCTTGCAGTCGCAGATGTCGGCCGTTTCGCAATCCCGTGTCGTCGCGAGATCGAAGATGCAGGCGTACTGCAGGTCGTCGCGCGCGGGGATGTCGTACTCGCTGCCGTTGATGCTGTTGCCCGTGGGCTGTCCCGGCGGCGAGATCGCGTCGCCGGTGACGGGGTTCGTGCCGCTCCGGGGATCGACCGACTCCTGCATCAGCGGATCCTGAGGCAGGCAGCCCGCGTCGGTGTGGTAGCAGCTCGGGTCGCCCAAGATGACGTCCCAGGTGCCGTTCGCGATCATCTCGGCCGCGCTCTGGAACCCGCCGACCTGGTTGGCCGGATCGCTGCAGTCGCCGCCGGTGCAGCCGTTGAGGAGATCCGGCTGGCCGTTGGCGTTCTTGCGCGCGATGTCCTGCCAGGGCACACCGACGATGCCAGCCACGAAGACGAGCCCCGCGTCGCGGATGTTGCTGTTGTCGTCGGTCGGGTCGAGATCGACGAACAGCGGGTTGTTCTGGAGGTTGCCGTTGCGATCCGCGACCTGCGGCAGGGAGACGCCGTCGACGTAGCGATCGACCGGGTAGAGGAAGTCGATGCCGAAGCGCCGCTTCTGGTCGTAGCAGCGCAGGTTCACCGCGTCCTCGAGGTTGTTGTACACGTCGACCTTGCCGTCGCCGTTGGCGTCGCAGTGGGCCGAGGCGTCGGGGCAGCCGTCCTGGCTCTGGCCGCAGCGATGGCCAAAGGTGATGACGGGGCTTTGCGCGGCATCATCAACGTCTTGGAATCACGGGGCTTTACCATTGTCGGTGCGGCGGATATCGCCCCCGACCTGCTGCCGCTTGCGGGCGTTCTGACCCG
>CAZYSW010000353.1:0-4337 GCA_964650105.1 uncultured Nannocystaceae bacterium | reverse complement strand
CCGCAAGAGCGGCAGCACGGGTCGTTCGGATCGCTCGCGCACTCCGGTCGCGCCTTCGGCAGGTGGTACTGCTGCGTGGTGCCCGGCGCATAGATCTGTCCCGCGAAGTAGTACTGGCCGCCGTCACGGATCGAGCAGTCGTTCTCGTCGGTCAGCATGACCACCGCGAGGAGCGAGTCGGGCCGGAGGAAGTTCTTGCGCTGGGTCAGGAGCGTGTTGTCGGTCCCCTTCAGGATCGCCGCGCTGCCCTCGACCTCGACCGTCTCGTAGGGGTCGGGATCGATCAGGAAGCGGTACCAGGCCTCGAGCGTGGCCTCGAAGCCGCAGCCGAGCTCACCCGCCCCGCCGACCAGGAGGCCGAGGTTGTTGATGAGGTTCGTGGCGTTGGTCTCGCCCTGCGGGCTGTGCGTCGGCGAGTCCGAATCGGGATCCCAGACGAGGAACCCGAGGCCCTCGTAGGTCGGGACGACGCCCGGCGTGCTCCCGGTGGTCTCGCGGTCGATGAGGTGCCCCTTGTCGTTCTCGCTCGGGTCGGAGGTGCCCTGGCCCAAGCAGGAGTCGGCGCCGTGGCCGCCGAGGCTCGACGTGATCACGCCGATGTGGATGTTCAGGATGGGGTCGAACTCGCGCGAGCTCGCGCTGTCCGGGCAGTCTTCGAGCGGGGAGGTGGGCTGGGTCGTCGCCTCCGAGCCGTCGTCGAGGACGCACTTCGGGTTGATCAGCTGCTCCACCAGGTCGGGCACGGCCAGCTTCAGGATCTCCTGTTTGTCGGCCATCGACCGCGAGTTGTCGATGACGAGCAGGAGATCGATCTTGTCGACCGAGCTCTGGGTGAGTCGCTCCACGATCGTCGCCGTCGTTCGCGGCTCGAGGGGAGCGACGGGGTAATCCAAACACCCCGGCGCGGTGGCGGCGGCGGTCGCCGTCAGCGCCGCGGATATCGCGCCTCCCTTGAGGAACTGGCGCCAGCCCTTGTTCTTCTGCATCCCGGTCTCCGTGAAATCGCTCGAATGAGGTTCGAGGTGCCGTCTCATGGGCGGAGCGGCGAGGATCTCGCGTCGCCCACCCGATCCGTCGGAGTCCGCGTGGACGCCCGACGAGCACCTGTCCGGTGCTTGTGTCGAGCAAGCATAGTGCCACCGCGCCAAACATGGAAGGACCTCCGCCCCGACGGACAACTCCGCGAACCGAAAGGCTCGCGGCTCGCGGCCACCACGGCGCCCCTCTCCGAGATAGACAACCCCATTGACGATCTGACAACTTGGTTGACCATCGTCGCCCGCGGTGACGCGTGCCGAGGCGTGATGGGGCTGGAAAGCATCCCGCGGCTGTGCTTTCTGGCGGCATGCGCGTCGCGGTCGCCATCGTCCCCGAGGTCCGGGAGCTGCTGCGGGAGGATCCCGGGCAGATCTCGTCGCTCCTCGAGGAGATCCACGACGAGGACCTCGCCGACCTCCTGAAGCTGCTCGAGGACGAGGAGGCCATCCTCCTGCTCGAGCAGCTCGACCCTGAGGAGGCCGCGAACGTCTTCGAGCGGCTCGAGGAGCACGAACAGACCGATCTCGTCGAACACTTCGGGGCCGAGCGCCTCGCGCCGATCGTGAGCGAGATGGCGCCGGACGATCGGGTCGACTTCATCGAGTCGCTCCCGGAGGACCTCGGCGACAAGCTCATGACCGAGCTCGATCCCGAGGCGCAGCGCGAGGTCGAGCAGCTGATCGGCTGGCCCGAGGACACGGCGGGCGGCCTGATGACCACGGACCTGGTGCGTCTGTCGCCGGATCTGACGGTCAACGCGATCATCGACCGGCTCCGCCGGCACGGGGAAGAGGCCGAGACGATCTACTACGTCTACGCCGTCGAGGACGACGGACGGCTCGCCGGCGTGGCGTCGCTGCGCGACCTCATCATGGCCGACGGCGAGGCGCGCCTCCGCGACATCATGAGCGAACAGGTGCACGCGGCGCTCGCGAGCACCGATCAGGAGGAGGTCGCGCGCCTGCTGCGGAAGTACGACTTCACCGCGATGCCCGTCGTCGACGCCGACCATCGCCTCCTCGGAATCATCACGATCGACGACGTGATGGATGTCGTCGAGGAGGAACAGGACGAGGACATCCACCGCCTCGGCGCGATGGAGCCCTTCGAAGAGGCGTACTTCCAGACGGGCGTCCTCACCTTCGTTCGCAAGCGCGCGCCGTGGCTCGCCGTGCTCTTCGCCGGCCAGTTCATCACCGAGTCGCTGATGCGACACTACGATCCGGTGATCCAGGTGGTGACCCAGCTCACCTATTACCTGCCGCTGCTCGTCTCCACCGGCGGCAACTCGGGCTCGCAGTCGGCCTCGCTCATCATCCGCGGCCTCGCGACCGGCGAGATCGCGGTCCGCGACTGGTGGCGGGTCCTCGGCCGCGAGGTGCTGCAGGGCCTCATCCTCGGCGGGACGCTCGCCTCGGTGGGGATGGCGCGGGTCTGGTTCGTGGGCGACGGCCTCGGGATGACGCTCACCATCGGCATCACCGTGATCACCATCGTGCTCGCGGGGTGCACCGTCGGCGCGATGCTGCCGCTCTTGCTGCGCCGCGTGGGTCTCGACCCGGCGACCAGCTCGACGCCCTTCGTCGCCACCCTGGTCGACGTCTTCGGGATCCTGCTCTACTTCTCCGTGGCCAAGACGATCCTCGCCCAGGTGCTCGCGGGCGGCTGAGGGCGCCGCTTGACGCTCGAGGCCGAGGCGGGCTACCTGATCATCCTTTCAGACAAGCAAGACGACAGGGAGCAGACGATGGCGGAAGGACTGAATCGCGTGACGCTCATGGGCAACCTCGGGCAGGACCCGGAGCTGCGCTACACGCAAGGTGGGCAGGCGGTGCTCAACATCCGGCTCGCGACGACCGAGAGCTACCTCGACCGAGATCGGGTCCGGAAAGAACGCACCGACTGGCACAACGTCGTCATCTGGGGGAAGCGCGCCGAGGGGCTCAGCAAGGTCCTCCGCAAGGGCTCGAGCATCCTGGTCGAGGGCTCGCTCCGCACCTCGAGCTACGAGGGGCGCGACGGCCAAAAGCGATGGAAGACGGAGGTCAACGCCCGCAACGTCCTGTTCACCGGCAGCGCCGGGGGCGGCGGAGGCGGCGGGCGCCGTGCCGACACGCCCGAAGCAGCCGGGGGCTACGACGACTACGACCAGGGTCCCCCGCCCGCGTACGAGGGTCCGCCCGACGCCTTCGGTCCCGACGACGACGACATTCCCTTCTGATCCGCGCGGGCTCACGCCACTGGCTCACGCACGCGACTGGCTGACGCTCACAACCCGTCGGTGCCGTCCACGGCGTCGGCGGGTTCGTCCGCGAGGTCGTCGCGTGGCGCGACCATGGGCGCGGGGGAGCCGAATACGGGGGTCTCGCGTAGAGCGCGGTCGAGCTCGTCGTCGTCGATGCGCCCGATCTTGTGGACGATCTTCGCGAGCAAGCGCAGGTAGCGGAGGTGCCCGGCGCTGACGGCGCCCCCGGCGCCGAAGTGCTGCTGCTTGGGATTGGGGAGGATCGACGCGAGATAGAGCGCCTGGCTGAGCGACAGTCGACCGGGGTGGGTGCTGAAGTAGTGCCGCGCCGCCGGTCCGGCCCCGTAGACCATGGGCCCGAACTCGATGACGTTCAGGTAGAGCTCCATCATCTCCTCCTTCGTGAGCGCCTGTTCGAGATACAGCGTGAGGATGGCCTCCTGGAGCTTCCGCGAGATCGTCTTGGTGCGCCGCAGGTAGAGGTTCTTCGCGAGCTGCATGCTGATGGTGCTGGCGCCGCGACGGAATCCCCCCGCGATGAGGTTCTCGCGGAGGCTGTTGACGATGGCCTCCTGGTCGAAGCCACCATGCCGGAAGAACCGCCCGTCTTCGCAGGTGAGGACGGCCGACTGGAGATGGCGTGAGATCGATCCGAGCGGCACCCAGCTCTCGGTGTCCGGACCGAAGGCCATCCGGCGCTCCTCGAGCTGGGGCGTGTAGACGACCTTCTCGAAGCTCTTCTTGAAGCGCGCGGCGTCGATCGCGGGGGGCGCGTCGACGACGCGACACCCGAGCGTTCCCTCCCACCCGACGTCGTAGCTCTTCGGGAGAGCCTTGGTGTCGAAGCGCGCGTGGCCCTTGGCGGCGAGCGTCCCGGCGAAGCGCATCCCCCCGAGGAGGGGCACCATGGCCGCCGGGATCGACGCGAAGACGCGCTGGCACTCCACCATCGGCACCTCGAACCGCAGGTCCACCCGATGGCCGTCGCCCCCGCCGTCGTAGCGCCCGGCGAGGAGCAGCCGTAAATCACCCAGATCGACCTCCAGCTCCCGGG
>CAZYSW010000352.1:0-6489 GCA_964650105.1 uncultured Nannocystaceae bacterium | reverse complement strand
GAATGGCTGTCGTTCGAGAGCGGATTCGCCGCATGGGTGGAACGGTGGACGTGTCCACCTTGCCCGGCCTCGGGACGGAAGCACGGGTCACCCTGCCGCTCGTATCGACGCCGCAGGAAAGCCGCCCCTCTACGGACGACTTCCTGACCGGCGACGCGTGACCGAAACGCAAGCTCCCGAAACTGCAGTCACCCGAGGGATCGGCGCCTCATCGCGATACCGAGCAGCATCACGCAGGCCAGCATCGCCGCGCCACCGTTTCCGTCTCCGCTGGAAGCAGCGCTGCATCCCAACCATCCGCCGGACTCGGCGTCGGGGTTGTCCTTCTTCGAAGGCTGGACGATCAGTTCGAGCGACTCGGAGATACTCGCCTCGAAGTTCCCATCACCGCGGTAATGAGCGCGGAGCGAGTATTCGCCGGCCGGGAGAGACGCGACTTCGATCGCTGCCTCACCATCCGTGATCTGGATAGACCCCAGCGAGGTCGCATCGTCGAAGAATTCGATCTCGCCCGTCATGCCGGACACCGAGCTCGCGACGGTCGCGGTGAAGGTGACCGCCTCCCCTTCCTCGGATGCGTCGGTCGATGCGACGAGGAACGTTTCCGTCGCTGCCTTGTCGACGACGAGGGCACGGTTCGCCTCGGCTTCGGCAAAGTTCGCGTCTCCCAGGTAGCGAACCGTCAGCGCATGCGTGCCGGCTCGCGACGGAGTGAACGCGAAGTTCGCTCGCCCTTCCCCGTCGAGGACGTCGGTGGCGATCTCATCGTCTCCCAGAACGAGGACGACGTTGCCGGACGGCGTCGTGGGCTCGCCCTTCGCTTCGATCTCGACGGCGATCGTCTCGCCGTACGTCGTCGACTCCGGCGAGACGCTCAAGGCAATCGTCGCAGCATGGGGATCGATGCTCTGCACGACGACGGCGGACGAGCTCGACTGGAAGCCGTCGCCGCCTTCGTAGGTGGCTTCGATCTCGTACTCGCCGACCGCGAAGTCGGAGACGGTGAACGACGCGATGCCTGCGTCATCGAGCTCCGCCGACGCCCATGCCTCACCGTCGACGTGGAGCGTCACCTCCCCGCTCGCCGTTCCACGTCCCGGCTCGACGACTGCAACGGTCGTCGTGAACGTCACCTCGGAGAGCACCGGCGCAGGATTGAGCGAGGAGAGCAGCCTGACGCTCGTCTGCGCCTTCTCGACGACCTGAGTGAGCACCGACGACGTGCCCGCGGCGTGGTTCTCGTCGCCCTCGTAATGCACCGTGATTTCATACGTTCCGACGGCAAGCTCGCTCGTCGTCAGGCTGGCCGCGCCCGTCTCGTCGAGCAGATGCTCACCCAGCTCGACGTCGCCGGCTGCGAACCAAACGGTGCCAGTCGGAATGACGCCAGCGACCTGGCCCGTGACGGTGGCGGTGAATGTCACCGCCTCGCCGAAGGCGGACGGGCTGGTCGAAGTGGTGACGAGGACCGTGCTTTCAGTCGGCTCCACCACCTGAGCCAGCCCCGCCGACTTGCTCCCGGCGAAGCTTTCATCTCCCTGGTACTCAGCGGTGATGGCGTGCTCCCCAGTGCTCAGCGACGACGTCGTGAAGCTCGCCACGCCGGAGGCATCGAGTGACGCGGTCCCCAGCTCGTCGCCATCGGCGACGAATACGACGGTTCCCGTCGGCCGCCCCCCCGGGACGTTGCTCGTGACCGTGGCGGTGAACGTGACGCTCTGACCGAAGGCGCTCGGTTCGACCGAGGAAGTCAGCGCAACCGCCACCGGCGCGCGCTCGACGACCTGGGTCAGCGGCGACGAGGTTCCCATTTCGTGATTCGCATCGCCCTCGTACTCGACGGAGAGGGTGTGGGCGCCGACGGAAAGTGACGTGACGAGCTGCGCCTTGCCGGCGCTATCGAGCGGTGCGCGATCGAGCTCGTTCGCTCCTTCCCGGAAAACCACCTCGCCCGTCGGTACGCCACCGGTGCTGGCCGTCTCCACCGTCGCCGTCAACGTGATGGCCTCCCCGAAATGCGCCGGGTTCTTCGACGAGACCAGCTCGACGGAAACGGCGTCTTTCACGATCTCGACCGACACCGGGGGCGAGGTGCTGTCGATGAAGCTTTCGTCCCCCGTGTACTCCGCGGTGACCGAGTAAGCGCCGACCGCGAGACCCGACGTCGTCAGCACCGCTTTTCCGGTGCCATCGAGCTCGCCCTGGCCGATCGGCACACCATTTGCCCGGAAAACGACGGCCCCCGTGGGACTGCCGCCTCCGGGCGACTGGACCGTGACGGTGGCGGTGAAGGTGACGCTCGAACCGACGGCGGTCGACGAATGCGAGCTCGCCATCGTCGTGGTGGTCCGGGCCTTGTCGACAGTATGGGCGACGGGCGGTGACGAGCCTTCGTCGTGTCGATCATCCCCGTGATAATGCGCGGTGAAGGAATGAGAGCCGACGGCCACCGAGGAAAGCGCAAGACTCGCCTCACCTCCTATCAGAGTCGCATCGCCCAGAATGGCGTCACTGTTTTTGAAGGAAACGAGTCCGACCGGCACGACCCCGGCGACCCCGCTCGTGACGGTGGCCGTCAGCACCACCTGCTCCCCGAAAACGGTGGAGTCCGTCGACGAAGTCAGGGAAACCATCACTGGCGCCGGCTCTGTCTCGTGAACGAGCTCCGCATGCGACGGAGCATGGGCAGAATCCCCTTCATAATCCGCGCGGATGGTGACGGTCCCGATGTCCAGAGCCTGCGTTTCGATTTGCGCAGTCCGCTCCGAATCGAGCATCGCCTTGCCCAGAATGGTGTCACCGATTCGGAACGTGACTTCGCCGGCAGGTGCGTGTGGCATTCCCGGCACTTCACCGAGTCGCGCAGTCAGCGTGACCGTTTCACCCCGGATGGAAGGCGAAGGAGATGCCGTCAGCTCGAGCGCCGCCGCGGGCCGATAGGTGTACAATATGGCCCTTTCGGTAGCACTTCCCGCCCAGTCGCCCTCACCCAAATACTCCACGACAATAGAATCCTGCCACTCCACATAGTGAATGAACTGAAAGGTGCAGACTGCTTCACCGTTGGCGTCGAGAGTGACTTCGTGCCCACTGTACAGCTTCCAGAATTCTTCTCCCACCCTGCGATCTTCCCACCGGCATTGCACGTTTCCCTGAACCGGGCCATCCTCGGAGGTGACGGCGACACGCCAATTCAGCCATCCCCTGCTGGACAAGGGATAGGACGGTATTTCGGTAAAGGTCGTCGTCGTTCCAACGAGGTTGGCCACATTCAGCCACACTCCGGTCGAAGGAGCGATTCCGAATCCCACGTCTCCACTGTAATGAGCCGTCAAGGAATGCGTCCTGCGAGGCAGCGGACCAATCTGTATGGATGCCTGACCGTTCTGATCGAGCGGCGCTTCACCGAGGAGAGCCCCGCCGTTCTTGAAGGTCACCGTCCCTGTCGGCGTGCCGCCTTCGCCGACAACGGTTGCCGTGAGCGTGACGACATCGGAAGGGGAAGCAGGGCTCGGCGATGCTTCCAGAGTGACACGTCCCTGCGGAACGTCATCGAAGACGGCGTAGAACTCGAAATCTTCACCAGGCTCCTGCTCCCAGTCTTCCGTGGTGAGCTTGCTGAAATCACCCTTGGCATTTATCCAGACCAAATTCCCGTCCGGGTAAGGATTGCTATTGTGAGTATAGACATTCCCGAACAGAAGCTGGTCCTGCATGTCCACAGTGAGGACGAGCACATACTGCTTTTGTGGATCGAGTTCCAACCCACCGGCTTCGAAATTGACCCAAGGCTCACCTTCATCGTCGGAAAAGCCCTCGCTTTCATAGAGAGCAGGTCCCGTCGCTCGCGCTCCGTTCCACTCGTAAACCAACGCGCTTACCCGTGGCACCCTGCCCCCTTGCCAGGGAGTGATGTTGAATCGAAAACCGAACCTGTGCAGGTATTGCTGCCCGGGCGGCACGGTGACTGTTTGCCCGAACGTCGACTTGCGGGAGAAGTCATTCTCGAATCGGTGTGTGCCCGACCCATAGCTGAGCACCACTAGGTTGGCACGAGAAGTCCCGAACTGATCCTCAGAAAACTTTTCGGGAACATCTGCCTGCTGGGAACGACATCCGATGAAAGCTGCTGCAAGCAGGATGGCCAGTCCAAGACGTCGATACATGGTGCTGTCTCCATGAGAGATGAAGGTCATGCTCAGCGTAGACCCTTACCAAAACCAGAAAAAAAAGACCAGCGGTCGTGAGAGAAGCCTCCCCGAGAAACCCGCTCGAATGGCGTCGGTTTCTTTTCGGTCGACCGCCTTTACGAAGGCGCACTCTGATGCTCATCGAGAAAGCTGTCTGTGACAGCGATCACATTTCCACACCAAAGCTTGGCTACCCGTCCGACGAACCCCGTTCCTGAAGCTCGCCGCGGTCGGGTACGCCTGGGACCATGGCGAGAGCAACGCGAGAAGAGTGGGCAAGGCGAGTCGGGCGATGGAAGGCGAGCGGCTTGAGCGCGAGTGCGTTCGCGGCGCGCGAGGGTCTGAACGCCGGGACGCTGAGCTGGTGGTCCTCGCAGCTGCGAGCTGAAGTGCGGCCACGGCCAGCGTTCGTCGACGTGACCTCGGTCGTGGCGGCAAGTGCGTACCCGTCCGACGAACCCCGTTCCACGATTGCTGCTGCGGGTGCTACGGGCGCAGGGCGCGAGGCTCCGACTTGGGCCAAACGAGTCGATCAGGTGACGGCTGGGTCGGACGGGAGCGTCTGGCTACGACTTCGGAGAGGGCTCGAGCTCGCCGGTGGCGACGCGTCGGAAGACGTTGTTCGCGAGGGTGTCGCGGACGTCATCCTGGGCGATGGTCGCCGCCCAGCGGGAGGGGGCGAGGTCGAGGACTTGCGATTTCGGCCACCAGGGCAGGAGGCAGAAGAGGTCGCGGAGATAGGCGAGCGGCTCGATGCCGTGGAGCTGGCAGCTCGCGATGAGCGAGACGAATCGCGCTGCAGCGTCTCCGCCGTCCTCGGAGCCGACGAAGAGCCAGTTGTCGCGGCCCCAGGCGATGCGTCGCAGCTCTCGCTCGGACCAGTTGTTATCGAGGGGGATACGTCCGTCGTCGAGGAAGGTCCGAAGAGCGTCGCGCTGGTTTTGAGCGTAGGTGATCGCTTTTCCCAGCGGGCTCTCGTCCAGCACCTTCAGCGATTCCTCGTCGCACCAGCGTTCGAACTCGCCAACCAGTGCGGCGTGCCTGTCGGCGCGAAGGGCCTTGCGCTGCTGGGGCGAGACCCCGTTGAGCTCTCGCTCGGCTGCGAAGAGGCCGTTGATATAGCCGAGCGCCCGACGCGCCCGCTCCGGCTCGGTGGAGAGCGCCTTGAAGAAGTAGCGCCGTGCATGGGCCCAGCAGCCGGCCTCGCGCACTTGCCCGCCGAGGTAAAGATGGTCGTAAACGGAGTGGGCGTCGGCGACGAGCACGCCGCGATACTCGCCGATCAGCTCGTCGACGGCGGCATTGTTGTGCTTCTGGCTGAAGGCGAAGAGAACGTGCTTTTCCGGTGCGGCGACCACGAAGAAGTGACCACGTTTACATTTCTCGGCGTGCTGGACGAGCACTCCGGTCGCGTCGACACACAGGTAAGGCGAGTCGAGCGCGTCGGCCCACATCGCGTCGACCAGGACGGCGACGAGCTCCGAAAGCGCGAGATGCCAATCGCAGATGGTCTGCCGCGCGAGCTCGAGCGAGAGCGTACCTTCGGCACGGAGCAGGTCGGCGAGGGTGCGCTCCCCCGCGAAGTCGAGCAGCAAGCAGGGCCGGTCCGCGAGCGTGACCACCTCGTGCAGCGCGACGATGTGCTCGTGCCGCAGGTTGCGAAGGACGGAGGCCTCGGCGAGGAGCCGCTCGCCGCAGGCGGGATCGTGCGGGACCTTGAGCGCGTAGTCCTTGCCCTCTCGGCGCACGTGCAACACGAGCGCGGTGCCGCCGCTGCCGAGACGTCGCTCCACGCGAAGGCCGCCCGCGAGCTGATCCCCCTTGTTCGCGTCGTGCGGGTCGAGGTTGGCCGACGCGTCGACGACAGGCCGCGTGAGGACGTCGAGGATCCAGACGTCGAACCAGCCCGCCACGTCGTCGGCCCGCTCGTGCTGGTTCGGGCGCGTGGCGAAGCTGATGCCCTCGTCGAGCGCCGCGAGGTCGGGCCGGACCGCGGAGGGACAGAGTCCGCCCTCGGGCGAGGCCCGCAAACGTTGGTCGCGTTCCTTGAGCGAGGGGGCCGGCGCCTGCCCCGTGAAGAGAAGCCACGCGAGGCAGCCCACCGAGAACACGTCGCTCTCGGCGATGGCCTTCTGCGGATCGGAGAGGACCTCCGGCGCCTGGTAGAGGCGGTCGAGGCCGTGGGCGAGGTCATCGACGTGCAGCGTGCCCTGGCTGCTGTGCTCGACCCACGTCGAGGTCTGGAAGCGGTGCAGGCGGACCGAGAGGGCTCCACTCTCCTCGCGTCGCACGAGCACCG
>CAZYSW010000351.1:0-6490 GCA_964650105.1 uncultured Nannocystaceae bacterium | reverse complement strand
GACGCGGGTCGGACTGGATGCCCCGCAGGTCCACGCTCGGATGGCTGACGCCGGCGAGCGCGGCCTCGCAGGCCTGGTAGTCCTCGACGGGGAGGGTCGGGTCGCACACGGGCTCGAACTTGATCTGGCGTTGCTCGATCAGGATCAGCCCGGGGGCCAAACGCCCCACCCACAAGCTCACGCTGGCGTCCAGCGAGTACGGGGGCACGCTCACGATGTGGGGAGCGCCGCCCAAGAACACGAGCTCGCGCGGCCACTCGCTGACGTCGCACACCGTGGGGACGCCGTTTTCCTCGCAGGTGAACACGCCGTTGGGAAAGTCACCGAGCTGGCCGGCGTGCGCGACGAAGGGATTGGGCGCCAGCGCGTCGTAGGCCCACAGCCGAAACACGCCCGGAGCATCCTGGACCACGTAGACCTCGCCCGGCTCGGGCCCCGGCTGCAGCCGCAGGGTGCTCGCCTCCTCGGGCGGAACGTCGAGGCCGAGGCCGACGTCGACGATGCCCTCGGTCAGGTGAGCGATCCCGAGGCGTGGAGTGTCGCTGTCGTCGCGGTACGAGACCAACAGCCAGTGCGACTCCAGACCGGCGCCGTCGTGAGCGGCGGCGAGGACCGATTCCCACGGGCTGGGGGTCGCGTCCATGTCGACGGCGATCGCCTCCACGGTGACCGCGTTGCAGTTGCCCGCGAAGTCGAGCGTCAACGGTGGCACGTCCGGCGTCGACGTGCACCCCCCGAGCAGACCGAGCACCGCCAGGCGGGCCTTCACGTCAGGACCTCCTCGATGGTCCGGCACGTGGCGTCGGCCAGCAGCTCGATCTCCTCGACGTCGATGCACAACGGGGGCATCCAGTACACCGTGTCGTGCAGCGGGCGGAGGTGGACGTCGTGTCGCAGCGCCGCCTGCCGGAGAGCCAGGCCCAGCCGGCCGTCGGCCGGGGCGGGCCCTCCGTCGCGGGGCGCCACCCGAAACGCGGCGATCATGCCGGCCTGACGGTGGGCGACGACGGCCGGGCACCGTCTTGCCACCGCATGGCGCAGGCGAGACATCGCCTCGATCCGAGGCGGAAGCCCGGGCAGCGCGACGTCGTGCAAGAGCTGCAAGCTGGCGAGGCCCGCAGCGCAGGCGATCGGGTTGCCGGTGTAGGTGTGGCTGTGCAGGAAGGTCTTCGAAGGATCTTCGGCGAAGGCGTCTTCGAGCCCCGCGCGCACCAGGACGCAAGACAGCGGCAGGATGCCGCCCGAGAGCCCCTTGCTCAGACAGACGAAATCGGGGGAGACGTCCGCCCAACTGCTGGCGAAGAGCCGTCCGGTGCGACCGAAGGCGACCGCGATCTCGTCGGCGATCACGTGGATGCCGAGCGCCTGGGCTTCTCGAACCAGGCGTCGGTAGAACCCCGTCCCCATCATCGACATTCGGCCCGCGCACTGGACCAGGGGCTCGACGACCAGCGCGGTCAACTCGTCGGCGTGCGATCGCAGCCGTGCCACGGCCTCGTCCGCTTCGGGCGAGTCGGCCCCTAGATCGCCGCCCAGGTCCTCGGTCGCGTGGTGCTCGAAGGTGGCGACCGGGAGGTACAGCACGTCCATCAAGAGCGGTGCGAACGTGGACCGGTACGCATCGCTGCCGCACACCGCGAGCGCGCCGAGGGTCTCGCCGTGGTAGCTGTTGTCGAGCGCGGCGAACCTCCGGCGTCGCGACGCGCCGGTTTGCAAGCGGCTCTGGTAGCTCATCTTGAGCGCGACTTCGACCGCCGCCGATCCGCTGTCGGCGTAGAACACCTTGCCGTAGCCCGCCGGTGCGGCCGACAAGAGGGCCTCGGCGAGGCTCACCGCCGCCTCGTGTGTGAAGCCGGCGAGCATCACGTGGTCGAGCCGCTCGATCTGCTCGCGCACCGCAGCGACGATGCGGGGGTGTCCGTGGCCGTGCAGGCACGTCCACCACGAGGAGATGGCGTCCAGGATGCGCCGTCCGTCGGTGGTATGCAGCCACACGCCGCGGGCCGAGGCGATCGGCAGGGGGGGCAGGGCCTGCAGGTCGCAAAAGTGCGTGGCCGGGTGCCAGATCACCTCCAGGTCGCGGTCGACGAGCGAACGCACGTCGCAACGATACTCCGTGAGGCCCGATTGTTCGAACGGTGACGCCGAGAGACGACGCCGGTCAGGGGTGTGCCCGTGCCTGCTCGCGTCCTTGGGCCCCGTGTGCTTCGCGGAGGCGAGCCACCAGGGGGAGGTGGGCGTCGGCGTCGCGCCAACGCTCCAGCACGGTGGCGCGATTGGCTTGCGCGGCCTGCATGGAGCCGCGCGCTTCGTGAACCCGGGCCTCGGCCAGAAGCACCCAAGGGTCGAGCGGCGCCAGGGCCTGCAGCCGGGCGCTCAGCTCGCGCGCCCGGCCGAGGTCGGCTCGCGAGGGCGCGGCGTCGCACAAGGCGGCCTCGACGTCCAGCTCGGCGAGGTAGGTCTCGAAGGGGGGAGGGGCGTGCGTCAAGACGGCCGACCGTACATCACGCGAGTCGCAACGGCCCATCGACACCTCGACCTGCCGCTCGAGGATCGACGCCTCGAGCGACGAGAGATGTCCCATGCCTTCCTCGTCGAGGCCGGCCCACAAGGCGCGGGCCAACCCGGGCGGTAGGTCCTTGCATCGAGGAGGGAGCGTGATCATCTCGAAGCGCAGCGCGTACCCACACCACATCGAACGCCAGAAGGCCTCGCGTGGATGTCCGGCAAAGGTCTCGATGGTCCGCCACGCGTGCTCGAGGCGTCCGTCCTGCAGGCTCGCGCGGATGTCCGGCGTCGGATCGACGCCGTGCAGCGGCCGGGCCGCGGCGGAAGCTCGCTCGAGGTGACCGGTGTGCGCCTCGAGCCAGGCCATCTTGCGTCGCACGATCGGCGCCTTCGCGTGCTCGTCGGCCAGCCCGCGCAGGCGCTTGGACGCCTCCGTCACGCGGCCGAGCGCCAGCTCCAGATCGGCTCGCGCGATCTGCCAGCGAACGGGGAGACCCCACATCGGCGATCCGCTCGGGGTGCTCTGGAGCTCTTCGAGCACGCGTTCGGCCGTTGTCTCGTCGGAGGTCGGCTCCGCGCCTCCGGCCTCCAGCCGCGGGACCAACTCGAACGAGACGGCGAGCGGAAGGAGCGGGCGAAGCTCGTCGTCTTCGGCGATCCGGTCGGGGTCGCGCAGGGGCCCAGGCAGCGTGTAACGGGGCTCACACGCGGCCTCGGCCAGCATCTTCCAGTGTTTCGATCCGACCCACGCGGTCTGCCGGGCACAGCCGGCCAGTCGTGCCGGTTCGTCCCCGATGTCGTGTCGAACGGTCGCCAGCCAGAAGGCGACCGCGGCGGACTCGGGGGCACGGTCGGCGAGGCGCTCGAGTCCGCCGAGCGCCGCCTGTTCGTCGCCCACGTCCCACGCGCGGACGGCAGCCGCCAAGTCGGCTTCGGCCAGCGCATCGGGGACGCCATAGGCTCTCCACGAGGGGCTCGAGCGGAACACGAGGAGGGCGGCGACGCACAGACCCGCCGCACCGGCGACGATGGCCATGCGCTTGCGATCGCGGCTGCGCAAAGGAGAAAGGAGATTCGCGGCCGCCGCGGCGCTCGGTGGCCGCTCGTTCGGATCGGTGGCCATGCAGCGGTGCACCAGGCGAACGAGGTTCCACGGCGTGTTCCGGCGGAAGTGTCGGATCGGCGGCGGTGGACCGGCCCCCAGCTTCTGCAGGTAGGCCGCGGGGGTCTTGGCTTCGTAGGGGAGCTGCCCCGTGAGCATCTGGTAGAGCATGACGCCGAAGGCGTAGAGGTCGGACTGGGCGGTCGCCGGCGCGCCTTCCCACAGTTCGGGGGCCATGTAGGCGGGGCTGCCGAAGATCGTGCCCGCCTCGGTGCGCACCAGCGATCGGAGCTGCGAGTTGGCGGGGATTTCGGGGAGCTCTTCGATGCCCGCCACGCCGAAGTCCATCACGATGGCACCGCGGTGGGTGAGCATGACATTGCCCGGCTTCAGATCGCGGTGGACGACCCCGACGCGGTGGGCCGCCTCGATGGCATCGAGCACGGCCAGCGCGATGTCTCGGATCTCTCGGATCGAGAGGCGCTCGACCAACTCCTTGCTCGAACCGTGGGCGCGCAGGAGATCCTCCAGATTTTCGCCCTGCAAGAACTCCATGGTGAAGAACGGGAGCCCCTGCTCCTCACCGGTGTCGTAGATTCGCACGATGTTGGGGTGGGTCACCGAATGGGCCAGCGCGACCTCCCGCAAGAAGCGACGCACCGTGTCGCGGTTCTCGGCCAGATCCGGCCGGAGCACCTTGAGGGCCACCTGCTTGCGCAGAAGCGAGTCGTGCGCGAGAAAGACGTCGCCCATCGCACCGCTGCCCAGGCGCCGCTCGATCTCGTAGCGGCGGGCGACCACGTAGCCGACCTCCCACGGCGTGAGCGGTTCCCGGCCCGCCGAGGTCGAATCCTCCGCCGAGGGATCTTCGTCGGGGCGCTCGCCGGGACCTCGATGCGTCACGGTGCGGACAGAATAGCACCGGGTCCTTGCGAGCCCCCCGCTGCGTTCGCGGTCGCGTGGCGAACCTGGACGTCCACCGTCGACCGCGTCTCGAGTTCGTGACGCCCTTCGCGTGCACCGCGGGTGCGGCGTGATGTGTCGACGCTCATGCGCGGAGGGTTCGGGCGAAGGCGCGGATCGATTCGGCGAGGACGCCGAGGCCGAGCAACAAGAGGATGGTGCCGACCGAGAGCAGGAGCGGATCGGACATTTGCGACAGATTGATCACCATCGCGAGGAGCGTCGACACCAGCATTCCGAGGGCGGGCAAGGCCGTGGGCCAGATGGGCCAGCGCTTCTTGCGGAGGTACAGCGTCGCCATCGTCAGCGTGAGCGCGGCGAGGAGCTGGTTGGTGGTCCCGAACAACTGCCACAACACGAGGCCGGCCGGGCGCTGGACGATCTCTTCGCCGACGCGGGTGTCCACCTCGTAGAAGGCGAACAGGGCGATGACTCCGCAGGCCACCAGCGACGAGACGTAGCGGTTCTGGGACACCCGCAGCCCGAGCGTCGCGCCGATCTCTTCGACGTTGTAGCGGAGCAGGCGCGTGGCGGAATCGAGGGTGGTCAGAGCGAACGAGACCACGACCATGGCGATCAGGGCGGCCGAGGTGTCTTTCGGTAGACCGAGGTTGCCGAGAAACGCAGTGGTCCCGTGGATGAACGCGTCGATCTGGAGCGGCAGGGCCTGGACCTTGCTCCAGTCGTGGTAGACGTCGTGCCACGCCTCCGAGGAGGCGATGCCGGCGGTGCAGGCCAGCGTAGCGAGGAGCGCGAGCAGCGATTCTCCGATCATCGCGCCGTAGCCGACGGGGCGTGCATCGGTCTCCGTGTCGAGCTGCTTGGCCGTGGTGCCGGAGCTGACCAACCCGTGGAAGCCGCTGGCCGCGCCGCACGCGACGACGATGAACACGAACGGCAGCATCGAGGGCGCGCCGTCCGGATGAAGACGGATCGCCGGAGCCGCGAACGCGTGTGACCCCGCCAGCAAGCCGACGTACGCCAGGCCGACGCCGAGGTACAAAAGGAGCGAGTTGAGAAAGTCGCGAGGCTGCAGCAGGGCCCACACCGGCAACACGGAGGCCGCGAACGCGTAGCCGAGCAGGATCCAGGTCCACGTGCCGGGGGAGGGCCACACCGAGGCGGGCAGCCCGAGGGTCGGGTACCGCATCCCCAGCCCGATGCCGGCGATCTCGAGCGCGAAGCCGACGATGGCGACCCAAAGCAGGGGGATGTTCCGTTTTTGGCCGAGGATCCCGGCGACCGCGGCGATCACCATCAGCAGGCCGGAGGGGAGGACGGCCTGCGGATAGCCCGGGCTGCCCGGGGCGAGTTCCAACGAGAACAGGCGCGCGATGACGTAGACGAACACGCCCATCGCCAGGGCGACGCCGAAGAAGATGACGAGGTGACAGAGGGTGCGAGCGCGGGGGCCGATCACGTCGGCTGCCACCTCGCCCACGGACATGCCGCGGGCGCGCACCGAGAGGACCATCGCCGCGAAGTCGTGCACGCAACCGACGAAGAGCGCACCGAGCACGACCCAGCACACGGCGGGGAACCATCCCCAGATGACGGCCACCGCCGGGCCCAGCATCGGCGCCAGCCCGGTGATCGAGGCGAAGTGGTGCCCGAACAGGACGCTGGTGCGCGTCGGGACGTAGTCGACGTCGTCACGTCGTGCGTGGGCGGGCGTCACCGCATCCCGGTCGAGGTGAAACACCCGGTCCGACAGGTAGCGCCCGTACACCCGATACCCGACCGCGTAGGCGGCGAAGGCGCAAAGGGTGACCACCGCGGGCGACATTTCGCATGTTTGTATCAGCTACCCGGTCGGCCCGAACGTGCCCTCGCGGCGGCTCGCTGCATCGACGCGTCATCGCCGGAGACGGGCATCCGCCGACCGAGCCGGGGCGTGACCGCTCCGCGGGCGCGCAC
>CAZYSW010000350.1:0-6512 GCA_964650105.1 uncultured Nannocystaceae bacterium | reverse complement strand
CTCGGCGCGCGTGCGGGCCTCGGATCCCACTGCGGAGTCGCGTCGCTCCCGCGCCTCGTCGAGCCGCTCCTGCAGCTCGACGCGCCGACGCGCCAGCGCGGAGATGCGGTCCTCCATGAATCGCTCGATGCGCGCCACGACCTGTTCGAAGCGCGCCTGCTCGTGCGGCGCCAGCTCGGCCTCGGCGAGGAACAACGCCTCCTCGATCGCGTCGGCCACGTCTGCATCCGAAAGGCCGATGGGAGGCGCGAAGCCGTCGACGTCGGTGGGGCTCGACAGCAGGAGGTCGCGCGCCGACGCCCCGGTGACGACCTCGCCGTCGCCCTCGAAGACGACGACGGGCACGAGAACGCTCTGGGGCTCGAAGCCGGCGTGATCCACCCGCACGACCAAGGCACGGCCTCGGCGTCCGACGAAGCGCCGCAGCGTGGGGTCCTCGACCGTCACGCGAACCCGAAGGCGGTCACGCGTGGCCCGGCGCGCCTCGTCCACGGCCGCGCGCACGAGCGGGTGACCCGGATGGAGCACGTCGACCATCTCCCGCGGCGGGGGGCGCCCCACCCGGACCTCGGTGCCGCCCGCGAGGGCCTCGGGCAATCGCGGGCAAGGCCCGATGACCAGGCGGACGCCCCCGTCCTCCTCGCGTCGTTGCCACGGAGCAGCGATGGCCTGAAGGTAGCGCGCGACCACGCGCTCCACATCGCGATCGAGCTCGGCCAGCTCGGCCGGCACCTCGTCGGCGAGTCGCTTGAAGGCCGCGCGAACGGTCTCGTCGAGGCGCGTCTCGATGAGACCGGCCGTGCGCCGATGGGTCTGCTCGAGCTCGGTACGCACCCGGCCCATGACCTCGCCCAGGCGGCCCAGCCCATCCTCCACGTCGCGGGCGCTGTTGGCCTGGGCGTAGATGGCCTCGAGCTGGGACTGGAGCTCGAGCCCCAACGCGCCCACCAGCGCCCCGCTCGGCGCCTGGCCGGGATCGTGCAGCACGGTGTCGGAAGCATCGAGGACGGTTCCGAACAGGTCGAGCTTGCGACTGAGGATGTCGAAGAGCAGACGCTGCGCGGCATTGTCCCGCGCCAGGAAGTTGATCACCGTTACGTCTCGCTCTTGACCGTAGCGGTGGCAGCGGCCGATCCGCTGCTCGATCCGCTGCGGGTTCCACGGCAAGTCGTAGTTGATCACCGTCTCGCAGAACTGGAGGTTGAGCCCCTTGGCACCAGCTTCCGTGGCGATGAAGATCCGGGATCGCGTCTGGAATTCCCAGACCAGCGCCATGCGAACTGCCACGTCGCGGGTGGGTCGGGCGTGCGGCGGCAGCTTCGAGCCGATCTCGGCCTCCCACCGAGCGAGCGCCTCGCCGACGCGAGGGCCGGTGTTCTGACCACGAAACAGCGTCACCTCGTCGTCGCGCACCACCTCGTGCTTCACCAGCAGCTCCCGCAGGTACTCCTGGGTGCTGATCGCCTCGGTGAAGACGACGGCCTTGCCGCTCGTCCCCTCCGCGCGCAGGACGAAGCGGAGGGCCTCGACGAGCGCGGCCGCCTTGCTGTCGACGCCGAGCGCCTCGGCGCGGGCGATCATGGCCTCCACGCGCCGGAGCTCCTCGACGAGCTTGGTGGTCCCCTCGATGGCCGCGACCGGCTCGTGCGGTGGCGCGACGTCGTCGGAGCCTTCGGCCTCGGGTGTCGCGACGCCGTCCTCCTCCAGATCGTCGGCGTCGTCACGCCACAAACGAAGAGTCCTGGCGTCGGGGCCCTGCAGCCGGCTCCGCAGGCGGTCGGCGACGTTCTGCAGGCTTTCTTGGAGCGCGCGAACCGACGAGGCCATGCGCCGGTGAAAGCCGATGACGAGCAGTCGCCGGTGGGCGCCCGAAAAGGCGCCGCTGTCGGGCGAAAGAAGGTACGCCGTCACCTCGTCGTAGAGGTCCTTCTCCTCCGGCGTCATCGTGTACTCGAACAGCCGCGCGCGACGTTGCACGAAGGCCCGCTCCATGAACGCCTCCGCCTGGCGACGCAACGTCCGCTGACAGACCTCCGCGATCCGTTCGCGCAGCTCGTGTTCGCGACCGGGCCTCAAGCTTCGATCGTCCCCGTCGCAGAACACGGCGCGAAAGGTCGGCAGGTCGCCCAACAAGGTGCCGGTGGGCTCGACGTACTGCACCAGCCCCCACAGCTCGGTGAGCGTGTTCTGGATGGGCGTCGCCGTCAACAACAACACCGGTGTGTCGGCGAGCAGCGCCTTGACGCGCGCCGCGGTCTTCGCGTAGCGCGACTGGGCCTTGACGCGTCCACGTCGGTCGTACCGACGATAGATGCCGGCGAAGATCTCGTGCGCCTCGTCGATCACGGCCAGGTCGAACGCGCCGCTGTGTCGAAGCATGGCCGCACCGGCTTCGCTCCCGGCCAGCTCGCGCCCCACCAGGAACACTCCCGGTCCGTCGACGTCGGCCGAGGTCCGCGCCTCGCGAGCCTCGATGCCGAACAGGACCGCCAGCTCGTCACGCCATTGGCCGAGCAGGGGCTTGGGCGTGATGAGCAGGATCCGCGAGGCCCCCTCGGCACGACGCTGCGCGATGACCAGCCCGGCCTCGATCGTCTTGCCCAACCCGACCTCGTCGGCCAGGATGCAGCCGCCGTGGGGCAACCGCTCCAGGGCGAACACCACCGCATCGATCTGGTGCGGGTTCGGATCGACCCGCCCCGCGCGTTGAGAAGCCACGAAGCGCCGGCGCTCGCCGCCGCGCCGCAGGCGAACCAAGTCCTCGGCGAAGTACCGCCGGTGGATCGGATGATCGATCCGAGGCGCGTCGGTACGCACGGGAGACACGGTCGCCACGACGAGACTTGATGTCACCTTCGCGCGGCGACGAAAAGACGTCTCGCGGGCGCGGGCACGTGCACCCGTGCGCCTCCGAATCGCCGTTTCGCTTCGCGCAGGGCCCATTTGCGGACGTGACCCCGCGTGATCCGTCCCGGATCAAGGGACCGATCGGGCCGTACGAGGAGATCTCTTCGGGCGCGGGGTGCGTCCCCGTCGGCCGCGGACGAACGCGCCGAGCGCCAAAAGCCCCAGCCCCGCCGGCAGATCGGGAGCCTGCGGCGTCGCTCGACATCCGCAACCGCCGCCTGCGGTCTCACCCGCGCCGTCGGTTTCGCCGGCCTCGGCCCCTCCGCTCGCCGAGCCATCGGCGCCCGAACCGAGCCCGCCCCCGGTGTCGTCGGCGGTCGTCCCGGACGCGGACGCATCGTCGATGCCCCCGTCGGAATCGGTCGCGGTCCCCACGTCGTCGCCGCCCGTGCCTGCGCCCATCTCGACCGCGTAGACGAACGGATCGGCGCAGCCCTCGTTTTGCTGCCGATCGACGGCACACGACGTCACGCTGACCTCGGTGCCCTCGGCCTGCGCGGGCAACTCGACGCGAAAGAGGTCTCCCCCCATGAAGAAGGCGTCGACCTCCGTCTCGGCATCCATCACGATCACCCGCGCGAAGGCACGCTGCAGCCGCGGGCCCTCGTCGGTCACCGCGTTGTCGGCGACGGCGAACCGCACGACCGGGGTCTCCCCCGCCGCCGCCACCTCGATGGTCTGCCACACGATGATCCACGGCGGCCGCTCGTCGACCGGGGCGTTGTCGTTGCCCAGATACACGCGATCGAGCTGGGGGTTTCCCTCCCCCTGCCCCGTCACCACGTCGAGCTTGCCGTCTCCGTTCAGGTCGCCGAGCTCGCCCCACAACGTGGGGTCGTCGACGATGGGGAAGGCATCGGCGACCGCCGTGAAGTTTCCCTCGCCGTCGTTCTCCAACACCCGTTCGTTGTTCGAAAGCGAGAACACCACGGCATCCATGTCCCCGTCGCCGTCGACGTCCGCACACGCGATCCCGTTGTCGTCGGCGTTCGTGGGGTTGCCGGTGACCCGCGCCAGCGTTTCGTCGGTGAAGGTGCCGTCACCGTCGTTGACGAGGAGCTGCTCGCCGTACCCGGGCCCCATGTTGTCGATCCACACGTCGAGATCGCCGTCGCCGTCCACGTCGCAGATCGCAGGGCCGTAGTGGTACTGATTGGGCTGGCCCGGGAGCCGGTCCGAGGCGTCCTCGAACATCCCGGTTCCGTCGTTCAGCCACAGCGCGTTGTCGCCCGTGTGGGCGTTCACCATGATGTCGAGATCGAAATCTCGATCGGCATCGAACACGTCCACGTCGTCGATGTCGTGGCCCGCGAACACGTCGGGGATGGCCCCCGGCAGCTCCTCGAACACGCCGGTCCCGTCGTTGAGCCACAGGTGCCCGAAGGGCGGGCCGCCCGCGATGAACCCGTCGGCCAAGAAGAGGTCGAGGTCTCCGTCGTCGTCGAAATCGGCGAAGCGAGCGGCGCCGACCCACGCCGTCGATCCCACCAGCCTCACGTCGGCTTCGTCGACGAAGGTGCCGTCGCCGTCGTTGATGAAGAAGGCGCCCCCCTGGCCGAGCGCGTTGGGCGCGTAGATGTCGAGGTCTCCGTCTCCGTCGACGTCGCCGATGGCGACCTGCCGCAGGCGGTCGCTGTGCCCGCCCACGGCGGACCCGGAGACGTTGGTGAATCCGCCGTTGCCGTCGTTCTCGTAGATCACCAGGGGCTGGGCCTGCCCTTGGGTGAAAAAACCCGCGTAGTTGACAAGGACCAGGTCGAGATCGCCGTCACCGTCGAGGTCCGTGACCCGCAGGTAGTTGGTCCAACACCCGCTCCCGTTGCACGGCTGCGGGCCGAGCGCCCCCACGTCCTCGACGAACAGGGGCACGGCCTTGCCGGGCGCGGCCCATCCCAGCGTCATCGCGACCACGCTCATCACGGACAAACGGCTCGCGATTGCAGGGTTCACGCTCACGATCACGCTCCTCGACGACGACGAAATGCGGCCAGGGAGGTCCATGGTGCGCCCCCGTGCCGTCAGGGCCAAGTCGAAATCGACGGGTCGACGCACGCGCTCGGCCTCCACCGTCGGCGGGGTCTTTGCGCCCGAACCGTGCACGGGACTGCGCGCGGGCATGGGCGGCTCGATGGCGACGCCCGAAGGGCTCGGCCGGTCCGCGACGAGCAGGCGCTCCCTCGCGGGATTTCGCGGCCGGTGGAGCGGTCGCGTCGAACCGTCGGGACCGAAGCGACGGCTCTACTCGCCGTCTTCCTTCTCGGCCGGCGGAGCCTCGTCGGGACGCTTGCGCTCGACCACCTCGAACTCGATGCGGCGGTTCTTCGCGCGGTTCTCCTCGTTGTCGTTGGGAGCTTGCGGATCGGTCGCACCCCGACCTTCGGTGGTGATGCGGCTCGCGTCGATCCCACCGTCGACCAGGTACTTCTTGACCGCCTCCGCGCGCTGCTCCGACAACTGCTGGTTGAACTCCGGCGTGCCCACGTCGTCGGTGTGGCCGATGATGTGGACCTTGATGTCGGGGTACTCCTCCAAAATCTCGATCGCGCGATCGAGGGTCGGTCGGGAGGACGGCTTGATGGTCGCCTTGTTGAAGTCGAATTCGATACCCGGAATGGTGCCGGTGAACTCCTTGACCTCGGGCGGCAGCTCGTCGGGACAGCCGTCCTCGTCCTCGTGCCCGTTGAAGTTCTCGGGCTGGAAGGGGCACGCGTCGGTGGGATCGGGGATGCCGTCTCCGTCGGTGTCCTTGACGGGGCAACCGTCGGGCTCCACGCCCGGAACCTCGGGACACTTGTCGACGGTGTCGCGGAAGCCGTCTCCGTCGGTGTCCGGACACCCGTGGGGCTCGACACCCGGCTGATCGGGGCACGCATCGGACACGTTCGGGATGCCGTCCTTGTCGCGGTCCGGGTCCTCGGGGGGCGGCTCGGGCGGGAGCGGCTTGTGCTTCTTGCGGCCCAGCGTGATGGTCAGACCGGCGAGCACCTGGGCGTGAAAGGTGCCGCTGTCTTGCTTGGCCTGCGCGGCACTGATGATGTTGCGGGCCTCGAGGCGGAAGCCCAGCCAGCGATTGACGAACACCTTCAGGCCGCCGCCGTAATGAAACGCGGGATCGACGTCGTCGCCCAAGAGGAGTACGTGCGACTTGACGCCGAGCAGGCCGCCGCCGACCAGAAAGAAGGGCACGACGCTGTAGTAGGGGAGCTGCGCGATCAGGTGCCCCCGGAACCCGTACACGAACAGCGGGTCGTTGGTGAGCGTGCGCATCCGGGTGGGGACACCGCTGAACTCCGCCTCCACCCCCAAGGCACGCAGCGGGAAATAGCCGAGCCGCAAGCCCACGTCGGGAGACGCCGCCCAGATCGGCTCGGGCGGCGCGGTGACGGGATCGTAGAGGTCGTGGTCCTCGTGGAGGAAGAGCATGCCCCCGAAGATCCCGAGCTCGACCATGTTCCGCTCGGGTCGCCACCGACGAATCCAGGGACGCGTGCCTCGATCGCGCGCGGGCTTTGCCGAGGCATCGCTGCCCGTCCGGTCGTCGTCTTCGGTCCCGCTCGCGCCGCGAGGCGCCCGCTTGGACACGCCGCGGGTCGAGAGCGCGACGC
>CAZYSW010000349.1:0-6542 GCA_964650105.1 uncultured Nannocystaceae bacterium | reverse complement strand
CCGGCCTGCAGCGGCGCAAGAAGGACGCCTGCATCGTCGTCATCTATGGTGCGGAACTGGGCCGAAAATACAACATCGAAGGGCGCGAGATGACCATCGGGCGCGCCACGATGAACGACATCTGTGTGAGCCAGGACTCGGTTTCGCGGACCCATGCCACGATTCTCGTCGACGAAAACGGCGTGAAGATCCGGGACAACGAGTCCACGAACGGCACGTACGTCAACGATCACAAGATCCACGAGGCGTACCTCAAGGACGGTGACCTCATCAAGGTAGGGCGCTCGATCTTCAAGTTCCTGACCGGCGACAACATCGAGAGCTCGTATCACGAGGAAATTTACCGGCTGTCCACCGTCGATGGCCTCACGCAGATCTTCAACAAGCGCTACTTCACCGAGACGCTGGAGCGTGAGCTGAGCCGCGCGCGCCGCTACGACCGTCCGCTCGCCTTGATGATGTTCGACATCGATCACTTCAAGCGGACCAACGACACCTACGGACACCGTGCCGGCGACCACGTGCTGAGGCATATGGCGGATCTGGTGCGCCAGCGCGCCCGAAAGGTCGACGTCGTCGCGCGCTACGGTGGCGAGGAGTTCGCGGTCATCCTCCCGGAGATCGATCTCGAGGGAGCCGCACGCTTCGCCGAAACCGTCCGCAAGATGGTGGAGGAAGAGGAGTTCATGTTCGAGGGGCGTCGGATCCCGCTGGCGATCTCGGTCGGCGTGGCGGAGTTGGATTCCGGCATCGCGAACGCGGACGACCTCATCAAGAAGGCCGATGCCCGGCTGTACGTCGCCAAGCAGACCGGTCGAAACCGCGTCGTTTGGACCGACGACGCCTCCGGCTCGCCGAAGTGACGACCCTCGCGGGGTCGGTCCGTCGTCGCGCGAGCGTGCTGCGACGTTCGTTTCGTCGCGCGCCTCGCCCCGGCTGGCGCGCACGACAGGCCGGTGGTAATCAGCCGGGCGCCGTGGTCACATGAGCGCCGAGGACCCTTCCACGCCGGACGGGCTCGGGCGGATCGCCGTCCTCAGCCCGGAGCTCGCCGACCAGATCGCCGCCGGCGAGGTGGTCGAGCGTCCGGCGTCGGTGGTCAAGGAGCTGGTGGAGAACGCGCTCGACGCCGGTGCGACGCGCGTCGAGGTCGAGGTGGAGGGCGCCGGCCTGGAACGGATCGTGGTCGTCGACGACGGATCCGGGATCCATCCCGACGATCTTCAGCTGTGCATCACGAGGCACGCCACGAGCAAGGTGCGCCGCCCCACGGATCTGATCGACGTGGCCACGCTGGGCTTTCGGGGGGAGGCGCTCGCCAGCATCGCTGCCGTCGCGGACGTGGTCATCGACAGCCGCATGCGAGGTGCCCGCATGGGGCGTCGCCTCCTGTCGCGCCCCGGTCTGGAGCCGACGGTGGAGCCGGTGGGGATGCCCCAGGGTACCCGCATCGAGGTCTCCCGCCTGTTCGCGCACGTCCCCGCGCGCAAGAAGTTCATGCGGAGCCCGGCGACGGAGGTCGGGCAATGCAGCGAGACCATCCTGCGCCTGTCGTTGGTGCACCCCGAGGTCCACTTGCGGCTTCGCAGCGACGGACGCGTGCTCGTCGATCTCGCGGCCGTCGAGCGAGGCGAGCGGATTCGTCAGGTCCTCGGGCGGCGCAGCGCCGCCGCCCCCGAGTCCCTGCAGGGGGCGGCCGAAGGGGTGCGCGTCGAGGCGTGGATGTGTCCGCCACATGCGGCCGTGCGGCACCGAAACGGGATCTTCGTGGTGGTGCGCCGCAGGGTGGTGCGCGATCGGACCCTCCAGCAGATCCTCGTCGCGGCGTACGGAGACACCCTCGCCCCTGGAACGCATCCGGTGGCTTGCCTGGTGGTCGAGCCACCCCGCGGAGAGGTGGACGTCAACGTCCACCCTCAGAAGTCGGAGATCCGATTCAGCGATCCGCAGCGCGTCTACCGTGTGCTCCGGGACGTCCTCGAACCCGTCGCCGCTCGCTTCGCACGAACGCAGGCGCCGCACACGTCGCCCGAGATCGTCATGCCCATGCTCGACCCGCTGTCGTCGTCCCGAAGCGGCGCAGTGGAGGTCGGGCGCGGGGGGCCCGGCTACACGCTGCGCACCCGAGCGACGGCGGGCGACTACGCGACCATGCGTACGGAGCTCCACCGACAGGCGCACGAGATCCGGGAGGCGTGGCGCGACGACCTGCGCGACGAACCGGTGACCTCGCGCGAAGAAGACTCCGAGCCCGCCGGGCCGTCGCTCGAGCTGCTCACGTGCTTGCCCGGACCCGTCGCAATCCTACGCGACGGAGACCACCTCTACGCCGTCGACGTCCGCGCGCTGCGGAGCCACCTGGTGTATCGCCGGCTCCTCGAGGATGTCGGCGGCGGCTCGGTGCAGTCGCAGACCCTCCTTCAGCCGGTCGTGGTCCGGCGCGCGCCCCACGAGATGCGCTTGTGGGAAGGTGCGGACGAGGCTTTGGGCCCGCTGGGGTTGATGATCGAGCCGTTCGGGGACGATGCCGTGGTGGTCCGGGGGGTTCCGGCCCATCTGCGGAGCTGCGTCGAGGAACCCGACGTGGCGGATCTGGTGGAGCGCGTGGCCGCGTGGCTTCGCATGGACGCCGGCGGGTCGAAGCTCGATCGGGAGGCGGCGCTTCGGGCGATGGCGCAGACCCGAGGGAACGACCCGGCGCCGAGGCTGGCCCGCCGCTGGTTGCGAGAGCTCCTCGAGGCCGGCGAGGAGCCGCAGGCGATTCCCGGCGTCGTCCGCTGGACGGCTGCGGACCTGCTGCGGGGACCGTCCGGACGCGCGACGACGTCGCGGTCCCCCGGAGGGGAGGGCGCGGGCCGATGAGCGCGTCGGTGCCGTGCCCGACGGCCGTCCGGGCCGCGTCGCGCCTGCCCACGGCCGTGGCCGTGGTCGGCCCGACCGCCGCGGGCAAGGCCGAGTTCGGCCTGCGCGTCGCCGAGCGGTTGGGGCGACCGATCCTCGTGTGCGATTCGGTGAAGGTCTATCGCGGGTTGGACATCGGCAGCGCCAAGCCGTCCGCGTCGGCGCGCGCTCGTGTGCCGCACCACCTCCTCGACTGTGTCGATCCGGACGAGACCTTCACGGCCGGCGACTATGCACGTCGAGCGCTGCCGTTGCTGGAGGACGTCGGTGGCGTCTTCGTGGGGGGCACGGGCCTGTACCTCCGCGCGACGGCCTGGACTCAGACCGGGGCCGGGCTGCCGGACGTGGGGCGCAGCCTCGACGACCCCGAGCGGGCGGCCTTCGAGGCCACATGGAGGGCGCGAGAGGAAGACGAACGCGGTGCAGTGCATCGCGCTCTGAGCGCTGTGGACCCCGAGACGGCGGCGCAGATCCATCCGAGCAACGTCGTGCGTCTGCTCCGGGCGCTGTGGCTGTGCCGGGCGCACGGCGGCCCGGTCAGCCGCGTGCGGCGGGAGGATCCGCCCCGGCCCCGGGTGCGGCTGATGCTGATCGTCCTCGATCCGGGTGTGGAGGCGGTCGACCGCCGGATTGCGCGCCGAGTGGACGCCATGCTCGAGGCCGGCTGGTTGGCCGAGGTGGAGATGCTGGTGAAGGCCGGCTATGATGCGCGCCACAAGGCGATGCGCAGCCTGGGTTATCGGCAGCTCGTCGACGTGGTCCTCGGACGCATGGATCTCGAACCCGCCAAGCAGGCCATTCTCGTCGCGACGCGCCAGTACGCGCGGCGTCAGAGGACCTATTTCCGACATCAGCTCCCGGCCGACGTCGTCGTGCACATCGACGATCCGGAGCGCTGTCCCTGGGACCAGGTGGTGGCGTTCGCCGAGGCAGGAGGTTCGACGTGACCACCAAGGTGCTCGAGTTCGAACGTCCCATCGTGGAGCTCGAAGGCAAGATCCGCGAGCTCAAGCTGCTCAGCGGCGGCAGTCGAGAGATGGCCGCCGAAATCGAGCGTCTGGAGGAGAAGGCGCGCCAGCTTCAAAAGGAGCGCTTCGCCTCGCTGACCCCCTGGGAGCAGGTCCAGCTCGCCAAGCACCCCGACCGCCCCTACACGCTCGACTACATCGGCGAGATCATGACCGACTTCGTCGAGCTGCGCGGCGACCGGGCGTTCGCGGACGACCCGGCCATCGTGGGCGGCCTGGCCCGATTCGAGGGCCAGACGGTGATCGTCCTCGGTCATCAAAAGGGCCGGAACACCAAGGAGAACCTCTATCGCAACTTTGGGATGGCCCGCCCCGAGGGGTATCGCAAAGCTCAGCGACTGACGCGGTTGGCCGAGCAGTTCGGCCATCCGCTGGTGTGCTTCATCGACACCGCGGGCGCCTACCCGGGGATCGGCGCCGAAGAGCGCGGGCAATCGGAGGCCATCGCCACCTCGCTCGAGCAGCTCTCCACGGTCCGCGTGCCGACCGTCTCCGTGGTCATCGGAGAGGGGGGCTCGGGGGGTGCGCTGGCCATCGGGCTGACCGATCGCATCCTCATGCTCGAGCACGCCGTCTACTCGGTGATCTCGCCCGAGGGCTGCGCGTCGATCCTGTGGAAGGATCCCGAAGCCGAGCAGACGGCGGCCAAGCAGTTGCGCATGACCTCCCACGACCTCTTCCAGCTCGGTATCTGCGACGAGATCATCCCCGAAGCGGTCGGCGGCGCACACCGAGGGCTGAGCCAGACCGCGCAGGCGCTGCAGGAGGCCTTGCATCGGCACCTGGCCGAGCTGCGTAGCATGGATACGCAGGCACTTCTGGACGCCCGCTACGAGAAGTATCGGAAAATCGGACACCTGGAGCGGGCAGTCTGAGCCGCTCGACGAGGTGACGTGCTCGAGCAGCTCCTCTTTCTGACGGCCGTCATGCTCGGTGTGACGTTCGTTCGATTGGTGCGCCGCCTGGACGGAACACAGCGGGGATACATGCTGCTGGTCGGTGGCTTGTTGTGCCTGGCGCTGGTGGCCATGGTGCAGCACTCGCGCTACTTGGCGGTCGTCGCCATCGGGATCGCCTCGGTGGCGGTCGTGTTCCCCTGGGCTTTGGAGGCAGCGGCTCGGTCGGCGTTCTCCCGGGGCCGGCTCAGCCTGGCCGTCTGGTTCGCAGGCGTGCGCGCCCTCCTGATGCCCGGCGCCGGTCTGGGGCGGCAGCAAGAGATCTTGCGCGGTCTGGCGCTGCTCGAGCGCGCGGGCGTGGATCGGGCGCTCGACCACTTTCGGCACCTGGTGGAGCGGACCGAGGACGGCGGCGAGCTGGCGATCATCAACGAGCAGATCGTGGCGATGCTCTTTTACGGCCAGCGTTGGGAGGAAGGAATCGCGCACTACGAGGCGCGCTTCCACCCCCGCTACGCCGCCATGCGGCCCGCGCTGGCGCTCGGATTGCTGCGCGCCTACGGGGAGTCCGGCAAGCTCGAGCACGCTGCGGGCCTGTTGCGGGCGCTGGAGGACGGTCCGATGGGCGCCGACCCCCGAGCACTCTCGGTGCTGTCGCAGGCCCGATTGACGTTCCTGGCTTACGCCGGAGCTTCGCGCCCGGTGACGCGGGCGCTGACCGACGAGCGCCGTCGGTTGCTGGGGTTGTCTGCGGCCTCCAGCGCGCTGTTTCGGGGCATCGCCCTGGCGCGGGCCGGCGAGCTCGATCGCGCGTTCGAGGAGCTGCAGCGCGTCCAGGCCGTCGCCGCGGGCGGCGACGACCGAATCGTGGACGCGAGCCGAACCACCCTCGCCCGCCTTCGGACCGAGTCGGCCGACGACGGGCAAGTCGACCTGGGGCCGGAGCTGCGCAGGTACGTCGAGATGGTGGCGGAGCGTCTGGAGATGTTCTTTCGCGCCGCACCCCGCAGCCGCCGAACGGGCACGCTCTTCGCGACGCCGCTTCTGATGTTGGGCGTGCTGGCGGGCGACCTCCTCGTGCTCGGGATCGATCGCGGAGGGGTGGGACTTCTGGTCGCCGGGGGGATCACCCCGGAGTTGTGGGCCTCGGGCCGGTGGAGCCGGCTGTTCGTCGCCCCCTTCGTCCAGGCCGATCCGATCGGGATGCTGTTGGTCGTCTATGCGCTGTGGATCGCGGGCCCCTTGATCGAGCGGCTCGCCGGGCGTGCGCGCCTCGTCGTCGCCGCGGTGGGCGGGGGCGCGTTCGGTCTACTGGTGTCGGTGCTGTCCGGGTGGGATCCCGGAGCGGTGCTCGGGGGTGGGAGCATGATGGCCGCAGCCGTCGCCGCTGGGGCGTCGTGGGTGCTGTTGCCCGCCTGGAGCCCGGCGCTTCCGACTCGCTCGCGGCGCGCGATGGCGCTGCCGCTGGCGCTGGTGCTCGTGGCATTGCTCGGAACCGCGGCCGGCTCTCTGCTCGCCGCGGACGTTCCCGTGGCCGGGCTCTTGGCGAGCATGGCCTTCGGGGTGATCGTCGTGGGCCTCGTGCCGAGCGAGGGCGCGGTGGCGCGGATCGTGGGGCTGGTCGCCGTGCCGTTGGGGCTCGCCGTCGCGCTGGGAATCCACGCGGTGGCGACCGACGACATCGAGCGCTTCACGGCCGAGCACCGCACGCGGACGC
>CAZYSW010000348.1:0-6542 GCA_964650105.1 uncultured Nannocystaceae bacterium | reverse complement strand
ACCGACTGACCGAGCTGAGCGCCCTCGGCCACCGCAAGCACCTGCGAGAGACCGGCACCGGCAAGCTCGAAAAGCTCGTGCTCTCCCGGTGGGACGCTTTGGCCGCCGATCCCGAGCACGTCCTCAACGTCGGCAACATCCGACGCCTGGTGGGCCAGATCGAGCGCTACCTGCGGCGTGGGCTGCCCGAAAAGATTCCCAGCGAGCTGCGCGAGTGGGCCGACGACATGGCCGACCACAGCGAGACGGTGCAACGCAAGCTCCGGCAGATCGAAGAGGTCCTCGACCTGTTCCTTCCCTTCACCTACGACCACTACTGTGTGTTCAAGTGCAGGGCCATCGACCGGCACCTCCCGGTCGAGGAGGAGTTCCGCTTCCAGCCCGAGAAGATCGAGTGGCGCTCCTACTGGCTCGACGTTCACATGCCGGGGCTGCGGCGCTGGTGCTTTCCGGAGTACGAGAACAAGGAACGCGAGGTCTACAGCCCCGCGGTGCCGTTTCGTCTGCTCGACCGATCCGAGCTGGAGGACGGGGCCCTGCGAGCGGCGACGACCCCGGTGGCGCGCGAGGAGGTTGGTTGAATGGCGATCTTTCTGACCGGGGTCACGGGCTACATCGGTTCGTACGTGGCCAATCTCCTGCTCGAGCAGCACCAGGATCGCCTGGCCGTCCTGGTGAGGGCCAAATCCGAGCAAGAGGCGCGCGAGCGCCTGTGGAAGTCCCTGCAGCTCCACATGGACTTCGACCGGTTCGCCCATCACCTGGGCCGGTTCGACATCTATCTGGGTGATCTCACCGACCGCGACCTCGGGCTGGACGAGGCCGCGCGAGACCGCCTGGTCCGGACCACGGACTCCGTACTGCACGTGGCGGCTTCGCTCAACCGCAAGTCCTCCAAGGCCTGCTTCAACGTGAACCTCCGCGGCACCCTGGAAGTCATCAAGATCGCCCAGGACGCCTACGAGCACCACGGATTGCGTCGCTTCTCCGACGTCTCGACGGTGGCGGTGGCGGGTACCCGCAACCACGAGGTCGTGACCGAAGACCAGGCCATCGACTGGAATCGGAGCGACTACGATCCGTACGCGCGCACCAAGAAGTTCTGCGAGCACATGGTGCACGAGCTCCTGCCCGACGTTCCGATCACGGTCTTTCGACCCAGCATCGTCCTGGGGGACAGCCGCTTCCCCCACACCACGCAGTTCGACATGGTGCGGGCGTTCGCGGCCCTGGCCTACATGCCGGTGCTCCCCTTCGATCCCCAGTGGCGGGCCGACATCGTGCCCGCGGACTACGTGGGCAAGGCCATCGTCCACGTGCACCAGATGGCGCGCCCTTCGCACGATGCCTACCACTTGAGCTCGGGCGTCGATTCGCTCACCTACCGAGAGATCGTGACGGCTCTGCGCAACCACGGTCACCGCGTTCGTCAGGTGTTCGCACGGCGACTGGAGGGCCCGTTCGGCCGGTTGGTGGAGGGGCTGATGTCGACCCCCCGGAACTGGGGCATCGCACCGGCGGCCTCGCTGATGAAGGTCTTCCTCCCCTACCTCACGTACGACACCGTCTTCGACAACACGCGGATCGTCACGGAGCTCGGCCACAAGCCGGCAGCCTTCGACACCTACTGCTATCCGCTCCTGCGCTTCGCCGTGGACGGCAAGTTCAAGTACCCGTATCGGCCGTGGCCCGCCGACGCCGAGGCCCGGCTCATGAAGGTGGCGTGATGGGCTTTTTGAGCCGGTTCAAGGATGCGCTCGACCCGGACCGCGTCCTGATGGAGGTGATGAACGGCTTCATCGAAGCCGTCGCCGTCAAGCGTGCCCTCGACGTGGACCAGGAGCGCTGGCGCCCGGGCCGACCGCTGAAGCTTCTTCTGGCCGGCTACGTGGGGAGCCGCAACACGGGCGCCGACGTACGGGTCGAGGAGATGATCCGTCAGTTCCGTCACGTCATCGGCGACGACAACCTCGAGCTGACCATCATGTCCGTCGACAAGTCCCGGACCGCGGGCTACTTCCGCACGGTTCGGCAGGTCGAGTTGCCGGTCGTCTTCCCCAAGTTCCTGTTCGATGAGTGCCCCAAGCACCATGGCGTGGTGGCCTGCGAGGGCTCCATGTTCAAGTCGAAGTTCGCCAGCGCCCTGTCGACGATGATGGCCGGAGCGCTCGGCATGGCGGCGGCCGAGCACAAGCTCGCCGTCGGCTACGGCGCCGAGGCGGGGGCCATGTCCCCGGCGCTGCGCGACTTCGTCAAGAAGCACTGCAAGCACGCGCTGGTGCAGTGTCGCAACGAGCCTTCTCGCGACGTGCTGTCGCGGTTGGGCATTCGGACGACGGGCGGGACGGATACGGCGTGGACGTTCGAGCCGGCGCCGCTTCGGGTCGGTGCCGAGCTCCTGCGCCGCCGAGGTTGGGACGGCGAGAAGAAGATCCTGGTCGTCTGCCCGATCAACCCCTTTTGGTGGCCGGTCAAACCCGACCTGGCCAAGGCGGCCGCGTTGGCCACGGTGGGCCAGTACAAGTCCGAACACTACCGGTCGTTCTACTTCCACCACAGCTCCGAAGAGGCCAGCCGCAAGTACGAGGCGTACATCGGCGGCATCGCCCAGGCCGTGCGGGCGTTCACGCGGGACCGCGACATCTTCACCATCATGGTGGGCATGGAGCGTCTCGACCGCGGCGCGTGCGAGGACCTCGCCGCCCGCCTGGAACCCGAGGCGCCCTGCTTCATCAGCGACGACTACAACATGTACGAGCTGGTCAGCGTGCTGCGCAACTGCAGCATGATGATCAGCTCACGGTTTCACGCGGTGGTCACGTCGATGCCCGGCCTGGTGCCGTCGGGCGGGATCACCATGGACGAGCGCATCCGCAACCTGATGAACGACCGCGGCCACCCCGAGCTGTTCTTGGAGGTGGACGAGCCCGATCTGGGGGATAAAGTGCTGGCCATGCTCGAGCACCTCGAGCGTGACGGTGAGCGCATCGCCGAGGACATCGGTCGAGTCCTGCCCCGTCAGCTCCAGCTCATGGGGCAGATGGGCATCGATTTCATGGACGAGGTGGTCAGGGTCTATCCGGAGTTCCCCCGTCGCGAGCTCCCCCGGACCTGGCAAGCGCATCTTCCTTCGCTGAGCCCCGAGCTCGAGGCGATCATGGAGAAGTACGCATGAGCTTTCTTGCCAAGATCTTCGACAATCTTCGCTCCCAGCCCCAGCGCACCAAGGTCATCGAGATCCACACCACGGCACTGCGGGGCACCGACGGCACGGGCATCCTGGAGCTGATCGCCAAGGCGCGCGCCTTCATCGAGAGCAGGGGCGTAAAGCCGGGGGATCGCGTCGCCCTCCTGGCGCCGAACTCGGTGCGATGGGTCGCCGCCGATCTCGCGATCTTGGCCAACGGGGCCATCGTGGTACCGCTGTACGACCGGCAAGAGCCCAAAGAGCTCGCCGTCATGCTGCGCAGCGCCGAACCCAAGCTCCTCGTCGCGGCCGACCAGACCCTGGCCAAGGCGATGCAGGAGGCCTGGACCGAGCGGGGGGACGCCGAGATCGCGACGTTCGACCAGGTGTTCGCGAGCAAGCCGACCCACAGCGAGCCCCACGCGTTCGGGCCCGACGACACCGTCGCGATCATCTACACCTCGGGGACCAGCGGCGAGCCCAAGGGCGTGATGCTCTCCCGCGCCAACCTCGACTTCATGATCCCGCGGACGATCGAGCGCCTCGACAAGGTCGTCAAGCCCAAGCGCGAGCCCGATCGGGTGTTCCACTTCCTTCCGTTCTGCTTCGCGGCGTCGCGCCTGATGCTGTGGACGCAGCTCTCGCGACCCAACCCCATCATGCTCTCGACCGACCTGTCCAAGCTCGTAGTCGAGATCGCCACGGCCAAGCCCAACTACTTCCTCAACGTCCCCGCGGTGCTCGAGCGCATCCGCAACGGCGTGGGCTCCAAGATCGCCGAGCGCGGCGGGCTGGCCCTCGACCTGTACGAACGGGGCCAGGCGGCCTACAAGGCCGTGGCTCGCAAGGAGGCGAGCTTCTTCGATCGCGTGACGCTGGGGCTCGCCGAGCGGGTGGTGTTCGCCAAGATCAAAAAGCAAATCGGCGAGAACCTCGAGTTCCTCATCTCCGGCTCCGCCCCGCTGTCGGAGGAGACGCAGCGCTGGTTTCAGATGCTCGGCATCCCGGTGTACCAGGCCTACGGTCTCACCGAGACCACGGGGATCGTGTCGCTCGACGAGCCCGACGCCGTGGTACCCGGTCGCGTGGGCCTCCCCATCTCCGGGGTGGAGACCAAGCTGGGCCTGGAAGACGAGCTTCTGGTGCGCGGTCCCAACATCTTCCAGGGGTACTGGCGCAAGCCCGCAGAGACCGCCAAGGTGCTCCAGGACGGGTGGTTCCGAACCGGCGATCAGGTCACGATCGAAAACGGCAACCTGAAGATCATCGGACGCGTCAAGAACCTCATCGTCCCCGAATCCGGCCACAACGTCGCCCCCGAGCCGCTCGAGGAGCGCTTCAAGGAGCACTGCCCCAACGCCGAGCACGCGGTGGTCATCGGGCACGCCCGACCGTTCCTCGCGGTGATCGTCACCGGCGAGCCCAGCGAGGACGAGATCCAGGCCGCCTTGGAGAAGGTCAACGCCGACCTGCCGTTTTACCGCAAGCTTCGGCGCTTCATCCGGGTGAAGGATCGTCTGACGCCGGAGAACGGCCTTCTGACCGCCAACCAAAAGCTTCGTCGGGCCGCCATCGAGAAGCACTTCCACACCGAAATCGAGGCGATGTATGCGGCAGCCCGAGAAGAGGCCGCTCGCAAGAAGACCAAGGTGGACGTTTCGGCCGGGACCTAGCGTATGACGATCCGCTGGAGCCTTCGTGACGGAATCTATCTGCTCGAGCTGGGACGCGAGCCCTGCAACGAGATCGGTGCGACCATGCTCGCCGAGCTCGAGCGCTTCCTCGATGCCATCGACACCGAGGCCGCGGCCGCCCTGGTGATCTACAGCACCGTCAAAGGGGGATTTTCCGCCGGGGCCGACCTGCGCGAGCTGTACCAGGGTCTGCTCGACGTCCCCGAGTCCGAGCAGCTCCCCAGGCTGCGCGACTTCATCGATCGCATCCATTCGGTGATGGACCGGCTCGACATGCTGCCGCTCACCACCATTGGCGTGATCCACGGGGTCTGCTTCGGCGGCGGCTTCGAGCTGGCGCTCACCTGCGACGTGCTCATCGCGGAGAGGACGGCCCGCTTCGCCTTCCCCGAGCTGCGCCTCGGCATCATCCCCGGCTTCGGCGGTATCCCGCGGCTCAAGCGGGATTGCGGCAACGCCCTGGTCCGCGATCTACTGCTGACGGGTCGGAGCATCAACGCCAAGCGCGCGGTGGCCGCGGGCCTCGTGAGCCAGATGGTGCCCACCGGCGAGGGGCTGACCGCCGCCCTGGCCACGGCCGAGCAGGCCACGAAGTTCGATCCGATGGCTGCGCGCACCGCCAAGGAGTTCATCAAGCCGCTCCCACGCGAGGAGCTGCGCCAGGAAAAGGAGCACTTCCTGCGGCTCGCCGACCGCCCCCTGCTGAAGGCGGCTCTGAAAAAGTTCGTGGAGAGCGACGACATTCGGCCCTACCTGCCCTGAGATTCAACCGCCACGGAGCACACCATGTCATCCAGCCTATCGCGACTCATTGAACTGGCTGCCAAGCGCTACGGCCACGACCCGGCGTCCATCGGACCCGAGGACGACATCTTCGAGAAGTTGGGGATCGACAGCTTCCAGGCGGTCGAGCTGATGAGCGAGCTCGAGATGGAGTTCGACGTGGAGATCCCGGACTACGAGCTCCAGGGCGCGCGCACCTTCGGCGCCCTGGCTGCGGCCATCGACAAGAGGCTTTGATGCTCGATCTCGGCAGATTGCAGTCGGTGGGGGAGGCGATCCGCGACGCGATCGTCACCTACAAGGAGAACGTGGCGCTGATCGAGGCCGATCGGCACCGCGAGAACTGCCGTTACACCTATCGCGAGTTCCGGCAGGAGGCCGAGCGCTTCGCCGCCTTCCTCCAGGGGGAGGGTTTCGCGCCCGACGATCGTTGCGCGATCATCATGCAGAACCAGTCCAAGTGGCTGATCTCGGCCCTGGGCGCGTTCTGGGCCGGCGCGACGCTGGTTCCCATCGACTACAAGCTCACTGAGCGCGAGCAGTTGGCGCTGGTGGCCCACTGCAAGCCCCGCGTGTTGGTGACCGAGTACTCGACCTGGTCCAAGATCCGGAAGGAGATCGCCGACGGTCCCGCCGCCGCAGAGGGGCGTGCGGCCCTGGAGCGGGTGCGCGTGCTGGTGACCGAGGCCCCCGAAGGGGCGGACCTGGCCGGTGCGGTGCGCTGGGAGAGCCCCCCCAAAGGCGCGTTCACCCTGGTGCCGCGCCGGCGCGAAGACGTGGCCTGCATCGTCTACTCCTCGGGCACCTCGGGGACGCCCAAGGGGTGCATGCTCACCCACCGGAACTTCATGTCCGAGACGTTGGCGCTCCTCGAAACC
>CAZYSW010000347.1:0-6546 GCA_964650105.1 uncultured Nannocystaceae bacterium | reverse complement strand
GTGTACGGGCTCACCAAGGGCCAGTACTCGCCCACGTCCCTGGTCGGGCACCGCTCGCCGTCCACCCCGCTGGGCAGCGTCGACATGCCCGTGAACCCCGCGCTCTTCGCCTTGGGGAGCAACGCGAAGTTCGTGGCCCGCGGCATCGACACCATGCTCAAGCCGCTCGGCGACCTGTTCCTTCGCGCGCACGAGCATCGGGGGACCTCGTTCGTCGAGATCCTTCAGAACTGCCCGGTGTTCAACGACGGGGAGTGGGACAACGTCACGGCGCGTGACGTCGCCTCCGACATGCAGCTTTGGGCCGAGCACGGCAAGCCGCTGCTGTTCGGGCAGAACCGCCAGAAGGGACTGCGCATCGTCGAAGGCGGCGCGAGTGTCGAGGTCGTCACCATCGGCGAGAACGGGGTGACCGAGGCCGACATCGTGGTGCACGACGAGCGCAACCGCACCCTGGCCTTCTTGTTGGCGCAGCTCGCCCCGCCGGCCTTCCCCATGGTGTTCGGCGTGCTCTATTGCGACCCGACGCTCAGCTACGACCAGGCGGTTCGCCAGCAGAACGCGAGCGCCATCGAGCGCTCGGGCGTGGGCGACATCGACAAGCTGCTGCGAGGCGGCCACACCTGGGTGGTCGCTCCCGACGCCGAGTGACCGGCCGTTTTTCGGCACGGGACTGGAGCCGGACCGGGAGGATCCGCGGTGGGGGCCGCGGGCGCGATCTCGTCCCCGCGGGTGAACGACCCGAAGCGCGGTTACCGCAGAATGCGCATTCGATTTCGTGCGCGCCGCGCCGGTTGTCTGATAGACCCTTGAAGGAACGGAGGGCCTCGGCCGTCAAAGCGGCCCGGTACACTCCCTGGACTTCGAGGAAGCTTGGCCAAGATGCACGGATCGAACGCTCCTTTTCGCAGACTCCTGACCACCTCTTGCCTCGGTGCCCTCATCGGGTTCGCCTTCGGCTGCGTCATCGACGTCAACAGCTCGGACCCCAAGGAGTGCGGAGACCCCCTCACCCACAGCCACGTCGTCGGCGACGCCTGCGTGTGCGACGACGGGTACCAGTGGGAGGAGCCGAACGATCCGAACAATTTCGAGTGCGAGCCCCTGCCCTCCAAGGACCTCGACTGCGGCCAATACGGCCTGGTCGAGAAGCTCGGCGGATGCATCTGCCCGGGCAACCTGGTGTGGTGCAACCCCGACGACCCCAACGACCCCAGTTGCTGCGAGGCGCCCAAGGACGACGTGCACGGTACGGGTGACGGGACGGGCGACCCGTCCGACGGCACGACCGGAGAGACCGGCGATACCGGGGTCGACGACAGCACGGGCCCCGACCCGGGCGTGGAGCCCGACCCCGCCGACTGCACCGAGGACGGCCTGCAGTTCTGCAGCCACACCGAGGACATGGGCCCCGAGGGAAGCCGCTACTGGACCTGCATGGGCGGCCAGTGGGTGGAGGATCCCACGTTTTTCGACGTGTGGTGCCAAAGCGAAGGGGACGACTTCGGGATCGGCTGCACCGACTCGGGCGATGCGAGCGAGGGGATCTCGTTCTGGTGCGGCAACGGGCCCGGCACGCCGTGCAGCGGAGACGAGGCTACCTGCGCCGACTCGGATCTCATCCAGTACTGCCAGTTCGGCAAGCTCCACGAGGATAGCTGTCTGGAGATCTGCCAGACCGAAGGTGACGGTCGACAGACCTTCGACTTCGGCGAGTGCATCGACGACATGCCCGCCAACTGCTTCTGCTGCGACCAGGGCGAGGACGACTGCCCCGTCTGAGCCGCCGAGGCGATCGCACGGCGACGAGAGCCCGACCCGTCGACACGGGTCGGGCTTTGTCGATCGGATGGCACGGCGAGCAGCGTGCGAGCGCTCGCGCTCCGTCCCGCAGGGTGTGTCCGAGCCGACCTTGGCGTTACGCTTCTTCTTTCGTCGCGGACGAAAGGCTCCGAGCTCGCCGACCCGTGAACGGTTCCATGTATCCTTCGGCCGTGTCGGACATGCATCCGAAACACGGAGGCCGATTCGTGATGCGGCAGCGCGACGACGCCGTGGAGTACGACGTCGAGGTCTATCTTCCCGACGGCGTGTTGCATCGTGCCGTCCTGCGTTGGACCGATGCGGGGCAAGCCGTCGTCGAGCCACCGATCGCCGATCGGTGGGCACACGAAGAAGCGCTCAAGCTGGCCCGTGTGCTCCGCCAAAATCCCAGAAGGGTTTTGAGCCGCTGGCGAGGACGCTGACCGCCCATCGTCGCGTTCCCGAAGGACGCCCTGGCGGCGGCCCGAGGCCCGCGGATCGGGACACGTGTGGAGATCGAGCATCACGCAGCCGGCGTCGTCGGGACGTCTCGTCCCGGGTACGAGGACGTCCGCCACGGGCTGCCAGCGCCACGGGCGCGATGTGAGACCACACTCGCGCGCGCTGCAATCTCGACGAGAGCGCGTGCCGGCACGCGCGCTTGCGAGGGCCGGGGGGACGTGAAAACATCCCTGCAATTGTGAAGGCGCCGCTCCGAGCGTTCGAGTACATGGCTTGGGCGAAGACGGTGCCTCGCGGTGCTCGTTACGACTTGACGGCCAGCGGGGTGCCGGACGCGGTCTCGGATCTCGCCGCGGGCAACGATCACGACGGAGCGTTGGCCGCGTTCCGGGAGACGGCCGAGCACGGCGTGTGGTGTCGCCGCTCCGAGGCCGACTCGGCCCTGCGAGACTTCGTCGCCGCGGTCGCGCAACGGTACGACGTCGAGCCCTCGTGCGTGACCCCGACGATGGGAGCCAGCCTCGCGATCATGCACGTGCTCATCGCGCTGGTGCGAGCGGGCGATCACGTGATCGTCGAGCGCCCCACCTACGAGGCGCTTCACCGCGCGCCGGAGATCCTCGGTGCACGCGTCTCGCGACTCGAACGAAAGTTCGACGAGGATTGGCGCGTCGTCCCCGATCGCCTGGCGCAGCTCCTCGGCTCTCGCACCCGCGCCGTGATCCTCAGCAATCTCCACAACCCCAGCGGCGCTCGCATCGATCGGAAGACGCTCTCGGCCGTCGCGGACCTCGCATCGCGGGTCGGTGCCATGGTCTTGGTCGACGAGGTCTACCTGGACTATGGCTTTGCGCTCGACGGCGACGACGGAGTGCCGATGTGCAAGATCGCGCCCAACGGAATAAGTTGGAGCTCCAGCACCAAGGCATTCGGGTTCTCGGCCTTGCGCGCGGGTTGGATCGTCAGCGCGGATCCCGACGCGGCGAAGGCGATTCGGTCGGCCGCGGACTACCTCATGGTCTATCCCCCGGCGTCCACGCTGCGTCTGGGCGCCCAGGTGCTCGCGCGCTCGGGCGCCCTCACCCGACGCGCGCAGGCCCTGGCCGCCACCGGCCTGGCCGTCGTGGATGCATGGGTGAGGAGCGAAGCGCGCGTCCGCTGGGTCCCGCCGCCCGCCGGCCTCAGCGGGTTCGTCCGCCTCCCGGAGTTCATGTCCGACGTCGCCTTCGCCGAGCATCTCCGGGAGCGCTACGACACTCAGGTGGTGCCTGGAACCATGTTCGAGGCGCCCGGGTACATCCGGGTGAGCTTCGGGATCCCCGCGCCCGAGCTCGAGCAGGGGCTGGCGAACATCTCGTCGGCCCTCGACGACCTCACCTGATCCGCACAATGCGCACAGCGGCCGGGCGCGCGACCTTTCGACCCGATCGGATCGAAAGGTCGAGCCCCGACCCCACTCAGCCGTCCCAGTCCACGAACGTCACCTTGCCGGCCCCGAAGTACGTGTAGTTGCCGTGAAAGTCCTCGGCGCTTCCGTACCACTGCATCGTGATCCGAAAGCCTCCGCCGTCGCAGGGCTCCAGGCTCGAGAAGTAGTTTCGCGCGACGAACGGCCTCCACGTGTACAGACCGTTGTCCACGGTGGATCCGATCGAGCCCTCCTGTTGCACGGTCTGGCTCGTCCACGGTTCGATGATCTTGACCGAGACGTCTCCCCACAAGCACCGGTAATAGACCCGGCTCCACATTCGCACCTCGCGGACACCTCCGCCGTCCACCCCCGCGGTGATGGCGAAGTACGGCTTGAGGGGATCGGAAGTGACGTAGTTGAACTCTTCGGTGTTGAAACTTTCGGCCACGCTGCGCCTGCCGAAGCGGAGCTCTTCGTGATCGCCGTCGAAGTACAGTGCCACCGCGGCAAAGGGGAGCTGCGTGTCGCTGGCCGGGACCGTGGTCGTGGAGAAGTACTCGCAACCCGTCGAAGCGAGGGCTGCGACCGCGAGGCAGAAGACGGAGGTTCGCATGGCGTGCACGGTCGGTACCGCTCGCGGCCCGAACGTTCCCCCCTCGATCGCCGACGGTGCCCCCAAGATCGAAGGGCGGCTCGTCGAGCCGCGGCACGCCTCGCGGCTTCGGTCGCGTGGACCGCCCGCCCCGCCACGGGGCCGGGTGCTCGTCGACGACTACGGGGCGATCCCCCGGTACAGCCGCAAGCTCCCCGAGGATTGGCCCACGGCGACGGGCATCCCGTCGCTGCCCACGATGAAGGCCGCGAGCCCGTGACCCGACGGCAGGAGGTCGTCCACGCGCATCCAGTTGGATGCCTTCCCGCAGTCGTAGTCGCAAAGCAGGTAGTCCATCGTCCCGGTCGACTGACGCACGAACATGCGCGGCTGGTCCTCGGCGTCGAGCTCCAAGAGCGCCGTGTAGTAGATTTCGTTGCTCGTGAAGTCGTACAGCAGCGGCGGGCGCTGGGGAGCACAGTTCTCGCACTCGCCATAACGGCCGTCGTACGGGAACAGAGAGCGCGCCCCCTGCTCGTCGGCGGTGAACCGATAGTAGAACGGATACACGGACCCGGAGGTGCTGCCGACGCTCTGCTCGGTCCAGTCGTCGGGGTCCTCGCACGATCCCGTGCACTGCAAGAACCTGGTGGAGTAGCTCCCTTCCCAACGCGAAGCGACGAGCACACGCTGATCGTTCGAGGTGTGCTGCAGCTCGTGCTTGTAGAAGTACGATCCCGATCGCGTGACCGTGGTCCAGTTCACCGGGTTCGTGCACCCGTTGTCGCACCAACTGATCTCGAGCTGCGAGGAGCCGCCGACGATCCAGATGCGCCCCCCGGCGTCGACGTCGATGACCGCCGTGGCCCCGGTCGTGCCCGGCACGGCGATGCTGGACCAGTTGCCGCCCACGCCGCAGTTCGTGTCGCAACGCGCGAACCAGGTGCTCCCGCTGCGCGGGTACGCCATGCGGGGGCGCGCCAGGGCATCGACCGCGATCGCGGCCCGATTGGACAGGCCGGTGTCGACGATCGCGACGGACCAGTCTTCCGCGGCATCGCAGCCCCCACTGCACGTCGCATACCGCAGCTCTTGCTGGTTGCCGGTTTCGACCCGCACCGCGACGTGTGGCTGCTCGGACGCGTCGAAGGTGGCTTGGTGGTCCACGATGCTACCCCCGACGGCCACCGTGTAGGAGCTCAGGCTCGTCGGGCGTGAGTCCTGCGGCGTGGCCACGTCGGCCGCGCCGACCGAGTAGTTCTCGTCGAGATCGAAGGCCCACGCGCGGTAGTGGTAGGTCGTTCCGTTCTGCAGCGGAAGGTCGAGCACGTTGAGTCCGTCGCCGGCGAACACCACGTCCGCGTTGCCGATGCTGTCGCCCGGCTGATAGCTCATGCCGTCCACGGGAGCGCCGTCCACCGGCGCGTCGGCGGCCCGAGCCACCAACACGCCGGCGAGATCGGGATCGTCGGGCAAGGTCCACACCACGTAGACCGAGGCATCGCTCGGCAGCGCGCGCAGATCGATCACCGGTCCCGGCGCATCGGGGTTCCCGGTCTCGCCGGTGTCTCCCGTGTCGTCGGTGTCTCCCGTGTCGTCGGTGTCGTCGGTGTCGCCCGTATCTGCGGTGGTCGTGTCGCCGGTGGTCGTGTCGCCGGTGCTCGCGTCCTCGGTGCTCGTGTCCCCGGTGCTCGTGTCCCCGGTGCTCGCATCCCCGGTCGATCCAGTCGGGCTCGTCTCGCCGTCGTCGGTCGCCGTCGTGCTCCCGGTGTCGTCGACGGTCCCGACGCCGTCCGTGCCGGAACCGCCGTCCATGGTCCCCGAGGTGGGGCCGCTGGCCGACGTCTGACCGGTCGTGGTGTCGCCATCGGTCGCGCCCGAGCCGTCGGCCGTGGCCTGGGTGTCGTCACCACCACAGGCGCCGAGGGCCAGCGAGAGCGCGTAGATCAACGGAAGGGGTCGAGGCCTGCGCATCATCGAACGGTCCGTCATGGAGTCGAAGCGTCCCGGAAGACGACGCAAGGCGGCACCGTCGGTTGCCGCCGCACGGCGTGCGTCTGCACACGATGCGATCGCTGCAGGTCGCGCTCGCGCCGCGGACTCTCGGTGGCAAGGCCGAGATCACACGTTGAAGCGGAAGTGGATCACGTCGCCGTCCTGGACCACGTATTCCTTGCCCTCCGACCGCAGCAAGCCCTTGGCTTTGACGGCGGCTTCGCTGCCCAGTTCCACCAGATCGGTCCACCGCATGACCTCGGCGCGGATGAACCCGCGCTCG
>CAZYSW010000346.1:818-6578 GCA_964650105.1 uncultured Nannocystaceae bacterium | reverse complement strand
TCAGGTCGGCGTGAAAGAGCTTCTCGGGGTGGTCGGGCGCCGGCGTTCGGTGCACGAACACCGGAGGAAACGTCATCGCCCGCGTGCGGTGGGTCGTGTACGTGCGATCGATCCAAAACGGCGGGACCGATCGCTTGCGCACCAGCTCCGACGTGTCGGGCGACGGCGAGGCGGCGTCGCTCGCCGGGGTGGCCGACGCCGTCTCCGGTGGCGGGGGCGCGGGAGCGACCGCGTTCGTCGAGGCAGCGACGCCCAAAGAGACCGGCATCGCACCCATGCCGATGGACGCGGCGTCGAGGTCGGGGACCCACCCGGGGGCACGCAACGAGCCCACCGCCGGTACGGTCCCCGCCGGGGTCGCTGCCGCCTCCGCGGCGAGCCCGAGCCAACCGGTCAGCGCACCGAGCACGAGGCAGACCGCGGTCGAGGTCGAGCGACGACGCAACCGCGTGGCACGCACGTCGGCGCGCTCTCGCGGTCCGGCCCGCGTCGTGGAGGGCGGCTTCACGAGCCGAGAGGGCATAACGAATCCCCGGAGGCCGGTCAACTCACGTGGGAAGCCCGTGTTGCCCCCACGGGGCCTTTTCCGAGGTCGCGGACGCGGTGGATCGCCGTGGCGTTCCGGAGGGTTGCGCCGGGACCGGGCAGGGGCGGCGAGGCCTGGTCGGCGCGGTTCGGCCCATGCGGGGGCTCGGCGAGCAACCAGGCTCGCCGACCCCGTGAACGGTCGCGGTGGACCTTCGGTCGTGGCCGCAGGAGGGTCTTCGGGGGCCGGGGGGACACGCGCCTTTGACACTCGTACGGCGGCGTTCTAGTACCCACGAAGGTGGATCGAGCCGAGATCAGCGGATTGCCCCTTCAGGTGGATCTGTCGGCGCTGCGTCGACGGGGCGTGGACGACCACCGCATCGCGGTGGACCTTCCCGTGGCGTGGCTCGGGGAGCTCCTCGGAGAGACCGACGCCCGTGTTCGTCAGCCCGGCCACGTCGAGCTGCGCCTGTCGGTGCAGCCCGATGGGGTCGTGATCGCTCGGGGAGCCCTCGTGGCGGTGTTCGAGGTGCCCTGCGGGCGTTGTCTGGAGCCCGCGATCGTGGATGCCGGAGCCCGGATCTTCGCGACCTTCGTGCGAAGCGATCCGACCGAGGGCGCACCGCTGACGCGCGATCCGGATGTCGACGAGGGCGACGAGGGCGTCGCGCTGAGCGCCGACGACCTCGACGTGTGGATCTACGATGGCGAGCATCTCGACCTCGCCGCCGTCGTCGGGGAGCAGGTGAAGATCGGCTACCCGATGCGGGCCCTGTGCTCCCACGGCGAGGCTTGCCGCGGTCTGTGCCCGTCGTGCGGGGCCGCGCTCAACGACCAGCCACCCGGATATCGCTGCACGGCCTGCAGCGGCGAGCTGACCGGACCGGCCGTCGGATCCGCCGACCCCGCCGAGGCGCCGGTTCGCGAGGGCCCGCTCGCCGACGCGCTCAAGAAGCTGCGCCTGCCCGACTGAGCGTCGGGTGGGGACGAACGTCGCGCGGGGTGGCTCGTGCGTGGTCGAGCGTCACGAGGCTTCGGGCTCGCCTCGGCGACGGCCCGAGGTCCCGCGGCCCGACCGATCGGGGTCCGCGGACCCGCGAACGCGGGCGGGTGGACTTTGCGCACGTCGCTTCGTTCGAAATGAACGCGGACGCCGGTCGCGGCGTGCTTGCCCTCGGCTAGGAAGCGCCACTACACTCCCGCGTCCCGTCCAGGGAGAGATCGATGGCCGTACCCAAGAAACGCAAGTCCTCGGCGCGCCGGGATCAGCGGCGGGCGCATCACGACAAGGTCGCGCCACCCAACCTCCAGCCCTGCCCCAACTGCGAGGAGCTGATGGTCAGCCATCGGGTCTGCCCCGCGTGTGGTCATTACAAGGGGCGCCAGGTCGTCGAGGTCGCGCAAGACTGACGCCCACCATCAGCCGGTCGGGACCGAGGCGGGATGAGCGACGCGGCGACGGCTCGAATTGCGCTCGATGCCTTCGGTGGAGACCGGTGTCCGGGGGTCGAGATCGAGGGCGCCATCGAGGCGGCGCGCGCGGGCGTCCACGTGATCTTGGTGGGTGATCGCGACCGCATCGCGGCCGAGCTCGCACGGCACACCGGTCACGAGGATCTGCCCATCGAGGTCCATCACGCGCCGCAGGTCATCACCATGGACGACAGCCCGTCCAAGGCGGTGCGCGCCAAGCCCGACGCGTCGATGCCGGTGGCGTTCGACCTCGTCAAGACCGGGAAGGCCGACGCGGTGATGTCCGCCGGCAACTCGGGCGCGATGATGGCATGCGGGCTGTTCAAGTATCGGCGGATCAAGGGCGTCGATCGGCCCGCGCTGGTGACGAGCCTCCCCACCCGCAAGGGGCAGCTCGTCACGCTCCTCGACGCGGGCGCGAACGTGGACTGCCGTCCCATCAACTTCGTCCAATTCGCCGTCTTGGGCGCCGTGTTCGCTCGCTTCAAGCACGGGCGGGAGCAGCCGCGCGTCGGGATCCTCAGCAACGGCACCGAGGACGGCAAGGGCACCGATTTGACCCGCGCCGCCCATGCCCTGCTCGGCAAGTACGAGAGCGCCGACTTCGTCTACGCGGGATACGTGGAGGGGGAGGGCATGCTCGGGGGCGAGGTCGACGTCGTCGTGACCGATGGATTCACGGGCAACGTGGCGCTCAAGGTCGCCGAGGCGGCCGGTCGCCTCATCGCGGGCTGGCTCAAGGATGCGATCGGCGGTGCCGGGATGCTCGGAAAGCTCGGTGCGCTGATGCTCAAGCCGGCATTCGGCGAGCTGCGAACGCGCATGAACCCCGACAGCTACGGTGCAGCACCGCTTCTGGGCGTGAACGGCATCGCGTTCATCTGTCACGGTGGCGCATCGGCGTTCGCGATCACGACGGCGCTTCGGTTGGCGGCTCGCTCGGTGAGCGAGGAGCTCATCCCTCGGCTCGCCGCGGCCATCGAGCGCAACCGCCCGTTGTTCGATGCGGCCAGGGCCGTGGAGCAGGGGGACTCGGGCAAACCGTTCGGTGCCCCGAGTGCGGATCCACCTTCGGGCGAGGCGGCGGTCGGTTCGAACGGAGCCGCGGCCAGTCTGCCCCAGCGAGGCGAGTGACATGGACGGCGACATCGCATTCATCTTTCCGGGACAGGGGAGCCAAAAGGTCGGAATGGGCAAGGCCCTGTGCGAGGCGCACGCGGAGGCGCGTCGCGTGTTCGAGGAAGCCAACGACGCTCTCGGGTTCGATCTCGCCCGGCTGTGCTTCGACGGCCCCGAGAGCGAACTCACCCTGACTGCGAACACCCAGCCGGCGATCCTGACCTGCAGCACCGCCGCGCTTCGGGTGTTGCAGGCAGAAACCGGTTTGAAGCCGCGGGTGGCGCTCGGTCACAGCCTCGGTGAGTTCTCCGCGCTGGTCGCCGTCGGGGCTTTGCGCTTCGCCGACGCGGTTCGCCTGGTGCGGCTGCGCGGTCAGGCGATGCAGGAGGCCGTACCCGCTGGAACGGGGGGGATGGCGGCGGTCATCGGGCTGCCGATGGACGCGCTCGAACGCCTGTGCGAGGAGGCGGCCCAGGGGGAGGTTTGTGCTCCTGCGAACGAGAACGGAGGCGGGCAGGTCGTGGTGGCAGGGCACTGCGGGGCGATCGAGCGCCTCGTCGCGTTGGCGAAGTCACACAAGGCACGGGCCATTGCGCTGAACGTGTCCGCACCCTTCCATTGCGCCCTGATGGAGCCGGCCGCCAGGCGTCTCGAGGCGGCCCTGGCCGACGTCGAGGTCGGCCCCATGGCCGCGCCGGTCATCAGCAACGTGTCCGCCGAGCCCAACGACGATGCGGCGCGCGTCCGCGATCTTCTGGTTCGGCAGGTCACGCATCGCGTCCGGTGGGAGGCTTCCGTGCAGCGAGCGACGCAGCTCGGGGTCGTTCGCGCCCTGGAGGTCGGGCACGGAAAGGTGCTGGCAGGCCTGGTCAAGCGCATCACGCCCGCGCTGGAGGTCCTGCCCGTCGGTTCCCCGGAAGACATCGATGTGCTAAAGGGGCGAGCATGACGACTCGAGAGGCGCGGGCCTTGCCCGTGTCGCTGCAGCTCACGGGAAGGCGCGCGCGGGTCACCGGCGCTTCTCGGGGAATCGGTCGCGCCATCGCCGTCTGCCTCGCCGAGCGAGGAGCCGCCGTCGCCGTCAACTACGCCCGTGGCGAAGCGGCAGCGCGCGAGGTGTGCGAGCAAATCGAGCAGCTCGGCGGTCGGGCCGTGGCCGTCGGCTTCGACGTGGGCGATCCCGACGCCGTGGAGCGCGGGGTCAAGGAGGTGGTCGACGCGCTCGGTGGGCTCGAGATCCTGGTCAACAACGCCGGGATCTCGATCGACGCGCTGCTGATGCGGGCCCGGGTGGAGGATTGGGAAGCGCTGCAGCGCACCAACCTGCGTGGCACGCTGCTGTGCTCCAAGGCCGCCGTTCGGCACCTGTTGCGGGCGAAGAGCCAGGGACGGATCGTGAATTTGTCCAGCGTGGTGGGCGAGCAGGGCAACGTCGGCCAGGCGATGTACGCCGCGACCAAGGCCGGGATCCTCGGCATGACCAAGTCGCTGGCGCGCGAGCTGGCCAGCCGCCGGGTGACGGTCAACGCGGTGGCGCCGGGGTTCATCGACACGGACATGACCGAGGCCGCCCTGCAGGGCGAGGCCCGCGAGGCCCTGCTTCGGCAGATCCCGCTGGGCCGCGTCGGTCGTCCCGAAGACGTCGCCGAGGCCGTGGCATTCTTGGCCTCCGACGCAGCGGGGTATGTCACCGGGCAAGTCCTCCGGGTCAATGGGGGCTTGCAGATCTGAGGTTTTCGGCGAGAGGTTCGTTCACGCATTCCAGGCCCACCACACGACCCGGCTCGACGGAGCCCGACCGGGGCCTTACGCGAGGGAGCATACGAAGCGATGTCTGCAGATATCGAGAGCCAAGTCAAAGAGATCATCGTCGAGCAGCTCGACGTCAAGCCCGAGGACGTCACCGAGAGCAAAACGTTCACCGAGGATCTGGGAGCGGACTCGCTCGCCATCGTGGAGCTGGTGCTCGCGTTGGAGGAGAAGTTCGAGGTGAAGATCCCCGACGACGAGGTGGACAAGATCAAGACCGTGGGAGACGCCATCTCCTACATCAAGACCCACGTGGGGAAGTGACGCGCGGCCTCGGACGTCGCATCCTTCGCCGCGGGTCGAGGAGCGGGTAAGAGCGTGTCACGTCGAAGAGTCGCGATCACCGGCATCGGATTGGTCACCCCGCTCGGGGTGGGCACCGAGGAGACGTGGAGGAGACTTCGCGCCGGCGAGTCGGGCATCGGGCCCATCACGCGTTTCGACACCACCGACTTCAGCACCACCATCGCAGGCGAGGTGCGGGACTTCGATGCGACACGCTGGATCCCCAAGCGGATGCTGCGGCAGATGGACCTCTTCATCCAGTACGCCATCGCCGCGGCGGACATGGCCATGGAGCAGGCGGCGTTCGGCGACGACAAGCCGGACCCCGACATGTTCGGCTGCTACGTGGGCGCCGGGATGGGAGGGCTCCCGATCATCGAGTCCACCATCGAGACCCTGCGCGCCAAGGGACCCCGGCACGGGATCAGCCCGTTCTTCACCCCTTCGGTCATCGTCAATTTGGCGCCCGGGCAGATTTCGATCCGGCACCAGTGTCGTGGCCCGAACATGAGCATGGTGTCGGCCTGCTCGACGGCGGCCCACTCC
>CAZYSW010000346.1:0-808 GCA_964650105.1 uncultured Nannocystaceae bacterium | reverse complement strand
GGCGGCGAGTGCGTGCGCGCTCACCCAGGCGTCCGCGTCATCGAACGCGGCGATGCGGACGCGATGATCGCAGGCGGATCGGAGTCGACGGTCACCCCGCTGGGCGTGGGCGGGTTCGCATCGGCGCGCGCGCTCAGCCAGAGGAACGACGAACCCACCAAGGCATCGCGGCCCTTCACCAAGAGCCGCGACGGCTTCGTCCTCAGCGAGGGCGCGGCGATCCTGGTCCTCGAGGAGGCCGGGCGAGCGCGGGCTCGGGGGGCGCGCATCATCGCCGAGGTGGTGGGGTACGCCGCCAACGCCGACGCCCACCACATCACCATGCCTTCGCCCGACGGAGAGGGCGCCCAGCGCTGTATGAGGAAGGCGTTGGCGGACGCCGGGCTCGCCCCCGAGCAGGTGGGCTACATCAACGCCCATGCCACCTCGACGGCCGCCGATGCCATCGAGACTCGCGCCATTCGGGAGGTGTTCGGGGACCACGCCTACAAGGGGCTCGCCGTCAGCTCGACCAAGTCGATGCACGGGCACCTTCTGGGGGCCGCCGGTGGGCTGGAGGCGGCCATCTGCGCGCTGGCGCTGCGGGACGGCGTCCTGCCGCCGACCATCAACCTCGACGACCCCGATCCCGAGTGTGACCTCGACTACGTGCCGCACCAGGCGCGCGAACGAGAGCTCGAGTACGCGATGTCCAACAGCTTCGGCTTCGGGGGCACGAACGCCGCCCTCGTCTTGGGGCGACCGAGGGAGTGACCATGCGTTTTTACCTGGGTAGCGATCACGCGGGGGTGCAGATGCGCCGGCACCT
>CAZYSW010000345.1:0-6612 GCA_964650105.1 uncultured Nannocystaceae bacterium | reverse complement strand
GGGGACGAGGAGCGAGACCATGCCGAGCTCGTAGGCCGACTCGAGCAAGGTGTAGGCGCTCTCGCCTTCGTAGGCCACCGCGAGGCTGACGGCGGTGACCAGCACGGCCGCCCATCGATTGAGCCTCAGAGGATCGGACCCGAACCGGGGGACCTTGGACAGAACGTTCTGCGCCAGGACCGTGGACGGGGCCAAGATGGCGCTGTCGATGGTGGACAGCACCGCGGACATGATCGTGAGCACGAAGACGACCGCGGGGATCGGGGCGAGGAACATGCTCGCGAGCGTGGGGAGGATCGAGCGATCCACCGCGCCGACGATCGAGCTCGACGCGAGGCCCAATAGCACGGGAATGGCTCCGAACACCAGGTAGAGCACGCCGGCGGAGAGGCAGGCGGCCTTCGCCACCCGCTCGGAGCGGGAGGAGAACACGCGCTGCATCAGATCCTGCGAGGGCAGGTTTCCCAGCGCGCCGGCACACAGCACGCCCAACCAGCCCACGAGCCGCGCGCCGTCCTCGGGGATCAGCGCCAGTCGCTCGTCGGGCATGGCGGTGAAGACCGAGTCCCAACCGCGACCGAAGCTCCCCTCCCCGATTTGGGTGAAGACCGTCACGAACATCACGACGAGGCCCAGCAAGACCAGCGCGAGCTGAACCGCGTCGGTCAACGTCACCGCCCACATCCCGCCGAGCAACGTGTATCCGAGGCCGACCAGCGCCACGAGGAGGATCCCCGTCGTGGCAGGAATGCCGAAGAACAGGTCGAGGATGCCCGCCAAGGCGAGAAACTGCGCCGCGATCCACCCGAAGTACTGCGGGATCATCAAGATCGCGGCGAGCACTTCCGCCTTGGGGCCGAAGCGCAGCCTGAACAGATCCGGCAGCGTGGTCAGGCCGAGTCGCCACATGGGCCCGGCGACGACCAGGCCCGCGAGGATCAGACAGACACCCGCGCCGAGAGGATCGAGCGCCGATGCTTCCAGGCCGCGCGCACGCACCTCGTCGGCCGCCGTGAGCAAGGTGCCCGCGCCGTACCAGGTGGCCAAGAGCGTCGGCGTCGCGAGCCAGACGCCGAGGCGCCGCCCCGCCACGACGTAGTCCTCCACGGTTTCGATCCGGCCACGGGCGATCCACCCGATGCCGAACATCACGACCACGTAGGCGACCATCGTCACCCCGAGCAGGGCGGAGAGCGAGGAGGTCGGCTCGGTGGACACGCGGTCGCGGCGGGACGAAGGCAACCCGCCCACCCGGCCATGTCAACCGCCGGCGACGCGCCCCCGGTCTCCTGAGTCGCATTGCGCACGAGCCGCATTTGTGCGCCCCGTGGGCAAGTTTATTTGACATCATGTAAAAGATTCACGACATGACCGTGCCGGGCTCCAATCGGCTCCGCGCCGTCCGCGAGCAGCGCCGACTCTCGCAACAGGCCCTCGCGCAGCGGGTCGGCATCTCGCGACAGAGCCTGAGCGCGATCGAGGCCGGTCGACACTCCCCTTCGGTCGCCCACGCGCTTCGCCTGGCGACGACGCTGCGCTGCTCGGTCGAGGATCTGTTCGCGCCCGACGACGCACCGCCCATCGTGCGCGCCGAGGGAACCGTGCCCCTCGAGGGTCGCGTCGCCATCGGTCACGTCGCCGGTCGCTGGGTGGCGCACGCGGTTCCTCCCGAGGTCGCGAGCCGGGGGTCGGACGGCCTGGTCCGGCGGTCGCATCGCGGTGCCTACGAGGTCCAGCTCTTGGCCGACGAGGCGGAGCTCCGCGAGACCACGCTCGTGATGGGATGCGCGCCCGCTTTGGGGCTGCTCGCGGATCGACTGAACGCCCGGAGCCATGGCGGACGCGTGTCCTGGCTCCCCCGCTCGAGCGCCGCTGCGCTCGACGAGCTCGCTCGGGATCGCGTGCACGTGGCGGGTCTTCACCTCGTCGATCCGAAGACGACCGAGCCGAACCTCCCCGACATCCGCCGACGCTGTGGTGACAAGCCGGTCCGTGTCTTCACCCTCACACACTGGGAGGTGGGGCTGCTCGTCGCTTCGGGCAACCCGTCGGGGGTGCGCGGAACGGAGGATCTGGCCCGGCCCGACCTGCGCATCGTCGGACGTGACCCCGGATCGGTGGCGCAGCGTCGCCTCGAACATGAGCTGCGACGCGTGGGGATCGATCCGGACGCGACGCCACCCCCGACGCTGGTCGCCCGCAACCACATGGAGGTGGCGTGCGCGGTGGCGCTGGGGGCCGCAGATGTCGGTCTCTCCATCCGCCACGCTGCCCTCGCCTACGGGCTGGGCTTCTTGCCGATCGGACGGGAGCGGTTCGACCTCGTCGTCGCGGCCGAGAACGCAACGGCCCCCGGTGTCTCGAGGCTCCTCGACCTGCTGACCTCCGGCCCGGTACGCCGCGAGCTCGAGGTGCTCGGCTACGACGTGTCGTCGACGGCCGAGGCGATCGATCCTGCAGAGGTGACCCGTTGATGTCCGTGTGGTCGTCGAGTCGACGTGGGCGCGTGTTCGCGGCCCTCACACGTCCGAGCCGGCTTCTGGGAACGGAGGCGACTCGGGGGACACGCCGCGTCGACGCCCGGTGGCGTCGCACCGCGTGGCTCGCGATGACCGTTGCCCTCGTGGCTTCGCCGGCGGCTTGCCGGGACCCCCGCCAGGCGAGCGGCTCCGAGCAGGAGCTCGTGATCTTCGCTGCCGCGTCGCTGCGAGACGTGTTCGAGGAGCTGGCGTCGACGCTGGAGGAAGTTCATCCAGGCGTGGACGTGAAGCTGAGCACGGCCGGCAGCCAGGCCCTGCGTGCACAGATCGAGCATGGCGCACCTGCCGACGTCTTCGCGTCGGCCAGCGTCGATCACATCGATGCACTCGAGGACGCTCGGCTCTTGGCGAGGCGCACCGTCTTTGCCCGCACCGATCTGGTGATCGTCACGCCTCGCGACAACCCGAGCGACATCCGTGCGGTGACCGATCTCCCGCGGGCCCGCCGACTCGTGATCGGTGCGAAGACCGTACCGATCGGGGCCTACACCCGGACTCTGCTGGAACGGATCGCGGCGAAGCACGGCTCCACCTACGCCGCCGACGTGGAGCGCCGGGTGGTTTCCGAAGAGCTCGACGTGCGGCAGATCGTCGCGAAGGTCGAGCTGGGCGAGGCGGATGCCGGGATCGTCTACGCCAGCGACGCGCGAGCATTCGGCGACCGACTCCACGTCGTCGAGATCCCCGCAGACCTCCAGATCGTCGCCGAGTACCACCAGGCGATCCTCGCCGCCGCACCGCACCCGACGCTGGCTCGAGCGTGGCTCGACCTCGTCGCGTCTGCCGAAGGTGACGCGATCCTCCAAAAGCACGGATTTCACCCCGCGCGATCCACCGAAAGGCGAGAACCTTGAAGACGCCCCTCGAGGCTCGAATCGCCTGGAAGCGCAGGCTGTGGAACGCGTCCTTGGGGCTCGCGTCCACCGCTCTGGTGCTCTTGCTCCTCGTTCCGCTGGTGGGGCTGTCGACCGCGCGCCCGTTGAGCCATGTCGGCCGATCGCTGTGGAGCCCGTGGGTGGTCGACGCCCTGGTCCTGACGCTGCAGACGACCTCGTGCAGCCTGGCCATCATCGTCGTCACCGGAACGCCGCTCGCCTGGTCGATCGCTCGGTACGGTCGACCGTCCCTGCGTTGGCTCGAGGCCGCGATCGAGCTTCCCATCGTCGTTCCGCCCGCGGTGATCGGTGTGGCGCTCCTCGTCACCTTCGGACGGCGGGGTGTCTTCGGGTCGTGGCTGGCGGATCTCGGGCTCCCGATCCCCCTCACGCCCCTCGCGGTCGTGCTCGCCCAGGTGGTCGTCGCGGCGCCCTTCTACGTCCAGGCAGCGACGGCGGCGTTTCGGGGGCTGGACACCGACCTGCTCGCCGTCGCCCGAAGCGTCGGCGCCTCGCCGCCGCGCGTATTCTTTCGCATCGCGCTCCCGCTGGCGCGCCGGGGGCTGGCCACCGGAGCCGCGCTCGCGTGGGCCCGCGCGCTGGGAGAATTCGGTGCGACGCTGGTGTTCGCCGGCAACCTCCCCGGCAGCACCCAGACGCTTCCCCTGGCGATCTACACCGCGTTGGAAGCCGATCTGGGCGCTGCTCAGTCCATGGCGTTGCTGCTGGTGATCGTGGCCTTCAGCCTGCTCGTGCTCTTGCGGGGACGACTCGTCCACCGCATGACCGCCGCCGTCCGAGGGAGTCGCTCGTGACCACGCTCGCCGTCGACGTGAAGGCGTCGCTGGACGGGTTCACGCTCGACGTCGCCATGCGTGCGTCGGGCCCGACCGCGGTGATCGGTCCCAACGGTGCGGGCAAGACCACGCTGTTGCTCTTGGTGCTCGGAATCTTGCGGCCGAGCGCCGGACGGATCGCGCTCGGAGAGCGCATCCTCTTCGATGTGTCCCGCGGCCGCGACGTGCCGACCGAGCTTCGACGACTGGGCTACGTGCCGCAAAGCTACGGGTTGTTTCCCCACATGAACGTGCTCGACAACGTCGCCTTCGCCGTCTGTGACCTCGGGCGCGGGGGCAAGGCGGCGCGCCGGCACAGGGCGATGGCCGTGCTCGAGACTTTGGAGGTCGATCATCTGGCGGACCGCCGCCCCCGTGAGCTCTCGGGGGGAGAGGCGCAACGGGTCGCGCTCGCCCGGGCGCTCGCGGCGGACCCCCACGCCCTGCTCCTCGACGAGCCCCTCGCCGCCCTGGACCCGGGCGTCCGCGAGCGTACGCGACGGCTCCTGGGCGATCGCCTGCGACGCCTGGGGATTCCGTCGATCGTGGTCACCCATGATGCGGCCGACGCCCGAGCCCTCGCCGACGGGGTCGTGGTCCTCGAGGCCGGCAAGGTCGTGCAAGCGGGTTCGACCGACGCCGTGTCGGCCTCGCCGGCGACCCCGTTCGCCCAGGCCTTCTTCGGGACCGGGTCGGGTCGTTCACCGACCGACGAAATCGACGTTGCGCGTTCGCCCATTCGGGAGTAAACCAGCGCTCACATGGATCGACGTTGACTCACCGCCCCTCGTGCGCGCCTTCGGTTCCGTAGCGCGCGCCAAGGAGGCGAGTCGTTCTGCGAGGTTCCGACGGCCCCGAGGGTCGACGGTTTCGTTCTCTATTTCCGCAGTGACGCCGAGTCGATTCCATGACCTCCCACGATCCCACACCTCCCGTCGATCCCCATTCCGCGCCTGTGGCCGCGCCGCGCCCCCCGAAACGAACCGCGACGGGGAACGGGCCGCGCGGATGGGCACTGGTCCGGGCCGCGCTGTCGGGCGAAGCCCACGACGTCGCACACGGCAGCCTGGCCACGGCCATTCCGCTGCTGGCCATTCCCATGGTGCTGGAAATGTCCATGGAGGCTCTGTTCGCGGTCTGCGACGTGCTTTTCGTGGCGCGACTGGGGGCGAGTGCCGTCGCCACCGTCGGGCTGACGGAATCCGTGCTCGCGTTGGTCTACGCCCTCGCCTTCGGACTCGCGATGCCGGTCACGGCCATGGTCGCCCGCCGCATCGGCGAGGGGGATCCGGAGGGTGCCGCACGGTCGGGCGCCCAGGCCATCTGGATCGCGCTGGTCCTCGGAGCGCTCGTGGGCATGACGGGGCTGGCGGCCCCCGATCTCCTGCGCCTGATGGGGGCCGAGCCCGACGCCGTCGCGGAAGGCTCGGCGTTCACGGCCGTGGCCCTGGGGACGAGCCCCATCATCGTGCTGCTGTTCGTGCACAACGCGATCTTCCGGGGCACGGGCGATGCCGTACGGGCGATGCGAGCCCTGTGGATCGCCAACGGGATCAACCTGGTCCTTGACCCGTGCCTGATCTTCGGGCTCGGGCCCTTCCCCGAGATGGGCGTGACGGGTGCGGCCGTGGCCACGGCAATCGGTCGGGGGTGCGGGGTCGTCTACCAGTTCACACACCTGTGGCGAGGGCCCGGGCTCTCGCTGCGCGGGCACATGCACCTAAGTCCGGCCATCGTCGGTCGACTCTTGCGTCTTTCGATCGGTGGCACGGCCCAACACGTGATCGAGACGGGAAGCTGGGTGGCGCTCGTGCGCATCGTGGCGAGCTTCGGCAGCCTGGCCGTCGCCGGCTACACCATCGCGATTCGCATCGTCATCTTCACGCTCCTGCCGAGCTGGGGCTTCTCGAACGCGACCGCGACGCTGGTCGGACAGAGCCTGGGCGCCGGAGATCCGGCGCGGGCCGAACGCGCGGTGTTGCTGTCGGGCGTGTACAACATGGCCTTCCTGGGCGCGCTGGCGCTGGTGTTCATCACGATCCCGACGCCCATCGTGACCCTGTTCACCGACGACCCGTCGGTGAAGGCGATCGCGGCGACCGCCCTGCGGATCATGGCGTTCGGGTATCTCTTCTTCGCCTGGCAGATGGTCACCTTGCACGCGTTCAATGGGGCGGGCGACACGCTCACGCCGACCTGGATCAATCTCGCCTGCTATTGGGGGGTCCAGATCCCGCTCGCGTGGGTCCTCGCCGTGCCGCTCGGCATGGAGCAGGACGGCGTGTTCACGGCGGTCGCCCTGTCCTACGCGGTCGCGGCCGTCGTAGGCGTCGTCTTGGTGCGACGCGGCCGATGGAAGCG
>CAZYSW010000344.1:0-6616 GCA_964650105.1 uncultured Nannocystaceae bacterium | reverse complement strand
CTAAAGGCCATCGGGAGCGTGGAGATCCCCCAATCGGCGTTCCATGCCGTCTTGAGCCTGGAGGGTGGGTGAGCGAGCAGCAAAAAACGGAGAAGGTTCGCCGATCGCCCCGTCACGTCAAGGCCGCGGCCAAGATTCTCCAGAAGGAAGCCCGCAAGATCCTGCGCAAGCATGGCGCGAGGATCGCTGCCGAGCCGGCCATGGCGATCCGGTCGAGCGTCGAGGCGATCGACGGCCTGCTCCAGACGGAGAGCCACGACGCACTCGAAGACGAGGCGGAGAAGCTCGACGAGCTCCTGCATCAGCACGCGAGCTTCGCCCGCAAGAGTGCGCTGCGAGAGACGCTGGAGAACATCACCGTCGCCGTACTCATCGCGCTGGGGCTGCGCTCGTGTTTCTACGAGCCGTTCAAAATTCCCAGCGGCAGCATGATGCCGACGCTGCTCGCAGGCGATCACATCTTCGTCAACAAGTTCGTGTACGGGATCCAGATCCCCTTCACGACGACCGTGATCGGCGAGAGCATCGGCGAGATCGAGCGGGGCGACGTCATCGTATTCCGGTATCCGCTCGACGAGAGCGAGGATTTCATCAAGCGGGTCATCGGCCTGCCCGGCGACGAGCTCAAGGTCGTCGGGCGCACGGTGGCCATCAGAAGGGAAGGGGAGACCACCTTCGAGGTTCTCGAGCGCGAGCCGCTCGACGAGCCCTGCTACGACGACAGCGGCACCAGGACGGTGGCGGGCTGTCAGCTCTACAGTGAACGGCTGGGAGACAAGACCTATGTGGTCCGCTACATGACGGTGACCGAGGAACGCGAGGACATCGTGCCGAGGTCCCGCGTTTGGAAGGTGCCCGAAGGGCATCTGCTGGTCATGGGCGACAACCGCAACCAGTCGCACGACAGCTTGGCGTGGACCGTGAAGGTCGAGGCGGTGAGCGCGGACAAGCTGCTCACGCCCAAGGATCTGCGGGACCTGACCCCCGAGAAGGTGTTCAAGCTGTCTCGGCCCGAGGACCTCGAAGACCTGGCCGACCCTCGGCACGACCGAGTCGCCTACACCAGCGACCACCGATCTCGTCTGCACGACCTGTCGCTCGCCGTCTGGCGAGCGCCGAGCCTGGGCGCGAAGGTGGTATTCGACACCATCGCGGCGAACATCGACAGGGGCAACGAGCAGACCATCGCCGGGCTCTTGGAGGGCAAGAAGACGCCCGCGCGCGTCGATCGAGGGCGGGTCCTGGAAATCGGCGAGCGCATCGACGCCTTGGTCGTGGGGCGGACCAAGCAAGGGTTTCGCGCGGTCGTGTACCTGGCGGACGCGGATGCGGTCCTGGAGCTCGGGTGCGGCAAGAAGGCCTGCCGAAACACCGGGTTGCTGGCGGCGCGAATCGCCGACACCGTCGAGCGGTTTCATCGGGACCACGAGCAGGACGCCCGGGCGCTGCTCGAGCCGGTGCCGCGCGTTCGGTACAGCAGTCACTGGAGTGGGCGATCGGACATCCGCGATCACTTCGTCGAGATCCGGTACGCGGCGCCCGGCGCCGAGGCTCCGCAAAAGACCGTGCGTTTGCGGGCGTTCCGCCAGCCGCAGATGGGGGTCGAGCTCATCCGCGACGCGGCCTTGCGCGCGCTGGGGAGTTCGGTCACCGACGCGCGGGCACTCGGCGAGATCGGTGAGGACGCGTGGTTGGTCGAGGGGCCCGACAGCTTCGGTTACGTAGGCACCGACCACGTCCGCGACATGGTGGTGATGCTCGAGTGCGGCAAGCGACGCTGCGCCGATGCTGATGCGGCGATTGCGCTGGTCCAGACCATTCAGAGCCGCGTGCCCGAGGCCGCATCCGACCGCCGCAAGCTCGACGATCTCCTGGTCGCCGCGGATGTCCCGGGGTGGCGGGCGGTCCCGGTCGACCGTCGCGAGCGCAACGACTACGACCAGATCCGGCTCGAGGCCACGGTGCAGGGCAAGGAGCACTCCGTGGAGATCGAGGCCTGGCTCAAACCGTCCGGAGGCGTCGATGCGCGGCTCCAAGAGCTGAGCGCCGAGCTCGGCCTGAGGCCCGACGACAGCGTGGTATCGGGAGGCTATGCCGGCGAGGACGAGAACGGCTACACGTTCCTGTTCGGCGTCCCGGAGTCCGAGTCGGTGGTGCGAATTCGCTGCAACGTCGGCTTGTGTTCCGAACGCCAAGAGGCCGTCGCGCTGGCCAGGCGCGCAGCGGCCAAGGCCTCGGATGCCAGCAACTTCATCGATCCCGAGGCGGAGCAGCCGAGCCCGTTCGTCCCACGCGGCCACGTCAAAGGCAGGGCCGAGCGCATCTGGCTGCCGCTGTCGCGGTTCTGGCTCCCGATTCGCTGAGAACCGTGCTCCCGACCCGCTGAAACCTCGCGGCCGCGCTGGCCCGACGGTGCAGGGGCAAAGGAGCACTCCGTGGAGATCGAGGCCTGGCTCCAGCCGTCCGAAGGCGTCGATGCGGGCGCATCTCGAAGGCCTCCGGGCAACCGGGGCTTTCCGGGCCGGGTCCCCCCGATTTTGGTGACCTTTTGTTTAACATAATATTGATTATCGGAAAAATGAAGATGGGACCCCACGGCCCGTGATCTCACGAGGGTCGCGGCGGCCGAGGCCCGCACGGCCCCAGAGTACGCCTCTGCGTACGCTTCCCTGGGTCGCTGGCCCGCCTCAGGAGCGGCGGCGGCCGAGGACCCGCAGGGCCCGGGAGTACGCCCCTGGGTACGCCCCCCTGGGTTCTCTGGCCCCGCCTGTGGAGCAGCTCGTTACCCGTGGTCTGGCTGCATCACGGCCGACGAGGCGCTCCGGGCTCGTGATCACGAGGGTCGCGGCGGCCGAGGTGGTGGGCCAGCGCGGCCCACAGGGCGGCCAGGGGGATGGTGACCCAGGCGATCGCCGACAAGCCCAGGCCCAGCGCGCTCAGGCCCGAGAATCCCCACCCCGCCGCCGCATCACCGCCGCGATACACCAGCAGGTCGATGACGCTCTTGCCCTTGAAGCGCTCCTCTCGGGTCACCAACGTGTAGAGGACCTCGCGGGCGGGTTTGGACAGCGCGTACTGGGTGGCACGGCGAACGACCTGCAATCCCACGAGTACCCCCAGCGTCGGAAACAGGCCCAACAGCACCAGCGACGACAACGACACCAACGGCAGCGCCGTCAGGATGGCCGACATACCGAGCCAGCGCAGAAGCTTGTCGGTGAGAAACGCTTGCACACCCACGGCAAGGAGGTTCACCGCCAGATCCACGCGTGCGAACAGGGCCGTCCGCGCGCCGGGATCGGCGATCGTGGCTTCGACGATGTGCGCCTGCTCGAAGTAGAAGATGGTGGACACCCACGTCAAAAGCAGCACGAAGGCCGCGATCTCACGCAGCGCCGGGGTATGCAGCACCTGCAGCAACCCTGCCCACGAGGCCCCTCCGACGGGATCCGGCGCGGGGCGATCGCCCTGCCGCGCTCGCCAGGCGCGTTCCATTCGGACCGCACACGCCAGCGCGCCGACCAGCAAGGCGGCAGCGATCCACAGGAGGAGCGGCGGATCGATCCGCTCGGCAAGGCCCGCGGTGATCGCCGGCCCTGCGAGCGCTCCGAGCGATCCGCCCGCCGAGCACACTCCGAACACGCGCTTGGCCTGGTCGCGATCGAGCAGGTCGGCCATGAACGACCAGAAGAGCGAGACCGCGAGCAGATTGAACACGCTGACCCACACGAAGATCCCCGCGGCCACCCACGGACGCGCACCGGCGCCTGCGAGGTTCGACGCCACCCAGGCCAGCACCATGACGGCGGCGAGCGTCGCGTACACGCCGGGGACCAGGACGCGCCGCCCGAGCCGCGCCACGGCCCGACCGTAGAGGGGCACGAGGATCAGCATCCCCGCGAACGTGGCGCTGAACAGCCACTGCATGTTTTCGACGCCGCTGGCGATCCCCATCTCGTCGCGCAGCGGACGGATGACGTAGAGGCTGCTCAGAAGCAGGAAGAACTGCGCGGCTCCCCAGCGGGCGACCAGCGCTTCGGCGCCCTTCAGATCGAGCAAGGATCGGAGCCGGTGAAGGCCGGTGCGACGTTCGCCCGAGGGGCCGAGGGGCTGGGACCTGCGACACATGGCCGCTGTGCGATCGGCGGGCTCGCTCCCCCTCATCCGCGTGCTTTCGACCCCGGCGGATGCCTGCAGGTTGCGCCAGGGTGAAACCGTGGCCAGCCCCCTTCGGTCCAATGCCCGAGCCTTGGCGGATCCCTCCCGACGACGCTTTCTCCACGCGCTCGGAGCCGCCGGGCTCGTCGGCTGCGTTCCACGCCGGGCGACGACACCTCCCTCCCCTGCCCCCACCGCGTCTGCGGCCGAGCCCCGACCGGACACGTCCGCCGCCGCACGGAGACCACCGACGCTCCTGGTGCTCGGCGGGACGGGATTTCTGGGACCGCACGTCGTCGAGGCCGCCGTGGCTGCAGGGTACCGGGTCACGCTCTTCAACCGGGGCAAGACCAATCCGCATCTATTTCCCGACCTCGAGAAGCTCCGAGGCGATCGCGACGGCGACCTGCAAGCGCTCGAGGGACGCCAGTGGGACGCCGTCATCGACACGTCGGGCTACGTGCCACGGGTGGTAACCGCCTCGGCCGAGCTTCTGGCCGACAACGTCGAGCACTACCTGTTCGTTTCGACGATCTCGGTGTACGCGGGTTTTCCGAAGCCGGGCATGGACGAGTCTGCCCCGCTCGCCGAGCTCACCGAGCTCGGCAGCGAGGACGTGCCCGAGCACTACGGTGCCCTCAAGGCGTTGTGCGAGCGAGCCGTCGAGACGGCGATGCCCGGGCGGGCGATCTCGGTGCGTCCCGGGCTGATCGTGGGGCCCGGCGACCCGACGGATCGATTCACCTACTGGGTTGCCCGTGCCGATCGCGGCGGCGTGATCGCGGCACCGGGAGATTCGAGCGATCCGGTACAGTTCATCGACGTTCGCGATCTCGCTGCGTTCATGATGAAGGCGCTCGGCGAAGGTTTGACGGGGGCCTACAACGCCGTCGGTCCCGTCCCCCCGGTGACGATCGGCGGGCTGGTCGAGGCATGCCGCCAGACCAGCGGCGTGCCGAGCATGGTGGTGTGGGTCCCCGCGGAGGCGCTCGAGGAACACAAGGTCTCGCCGTGGACGGACATGCCGGTGTGGGTGCCTCCGGGCAGCCAAGATTCCGGAATCACTCGGATCGATTCCAGCAAGGCAATCACGGCGGGGCTCACCTTCCGCCCCATGGAGGAGACGGTCGCCGCGACCCTCGACTGGTGGCGCGCCCAAACCGAAGATCGGAAGACGCAGATGCGTGCCGGCCTGTCCCCCGACCGCGAAGCCGCCCTCCTCGATCACGTACGCCGCAAGAAACCCCGGCGAAGCGCCGCATGACCGCGGCCGGGCCATCTCGAACGACCTCGGCCGAACCCGGGTCGTCAGGCCACGTGGGCGTTTGGCCCGAGGCTCAATCAGCGGAACCTCGGCGTCGGGCCTCGCAGACTTTTGTTCGATCGTGCACCACCAGGGTTTCCTGGTGCCGAGGACCCGTGGGCATAGATGGCCGTCAGGCCACCTGGCGTTACCTCGAGCGAAGCGGGAGACCCGGCGGTCGGTGGGCCACTCGAGGCCGAACGGTATCCCTTCGGCAGCTACGGCTCCGTCGAGCTGGACTTCCCCATCCAGATCTGCGCGTGGGCGCAGGTTCGCGATGACGTCGGTGTCGGTTTCTTCTTCGAGGCCGTAGCGCTCCAGGGTGGGATCGGGCGGCTCACCGTTGGCGACCTGGTGGTTCACCAGCGCTCGGTGAGCGTCGGGATCGGTGATGCGCGGAGTTTTCGGGGTGGTCGGGCGCCACGTTGGCGCCCAGGCGCACGTTGGCCGCGTCGAGGGTGAACGTCACGAACCCCCGTCCGGTGGTGCGCTCGACGGTAGCGGGCGGCTCGGTCGCGTAGAGGCTCGCCGAGGCCGAGATCGACGCCGACCAGGTTCGGCGCGCCGCGAATCGACCAGGCGTTGGCGTACTTCAGGCGGGCGTGCGGCGCCCAGAAGACACGTCGGTTGCCGATCACGCTCCAGCCGATGACGACCGGCACGTCCTTGCGCGAGCCCTGAATGGCCGGCTCCCACGTGAGGCGCTCGGGAGTCGTCCGTGTTCTGCCCGCCGGTTCCGGCGTGAAGCTCGTGCCAGCGGTGGAGCCGCTTCGGCACGCGAACGCCACGAATGCGAGCGCCCCCACCAACACCGCGGCGCGCCGCGGCGGCCGCCGTGTGCGACGCCGGTGCCTGCCGGGTCCCCCCCGCGATCCATGCCCGAAGGCTCCACCCCGCGCTCGCCCTGCCCCCGCCCAGCCACCGCTGCCGTTGGGCCGAAGATCGCCATGATTTCCTCAGAAACGGCGAGACCCCACGGGTTACCGACGCGCGGCGCAACAAGCGAACGCGTGTGGCCGGAGGTTGCGAACGCGGAGACCGCACGGCACCATGCCCCCCCCCCCCCGCAGGGCCCACCCCCGCGCGCAAAGCGCAGCCGGGTAGAGCCAAGGGTTACTAAAACCGATGGGGCCGGTTCGAATCCAGCTGCGGGCA
>CAZYSW010000343.1:0-6629 GCA_964650105.1 uncultured Nannocystaceae bacterium | reverse complement strand
GGGGGGGGGGGGGGTGGGGGGGGGGGGGGGGGGGGGGCGGGCGCACGCCGGGGCCCAGTGCTCGACGGAGCCCGACCCGGCCGCGGAGCACCCGAGCGTTTCGCGTCGGCGCCCAGGGTCGTTCCGCCGGGCGAGCGCGCTTCTCTGGCCAGCGCCGCCTTGTTCCACCGATTGGTGGCCTCTTCGGACTCTTCGTCGAGATCACCGGTGGCGCGGCGGAGGGTATGGGCCTTGAACGACTCGATGCCGGCGCGCGAATCGGCGCTCGCGGCGGGCAGCGCAAACAGGCGGGACGGGACGCACTCGAACAGGATGTCGGCGATCTCGTTGGCGTCGCCGGGCCGACGATCCGGATCCTTCTCGATGCACCGGTGGATGAGGTCGATGAGCCCCTTGGGGATGTCGTGCCCCGCCGGCAACACGTCCTGCAGGCGCTTGGGCTCCCCGTGCACGTGGTTGTAGAGGATCGCTCCGTCGTTGTCGCCGTGGATGGGCGACTGTCCGGCCAGCATCTGGAAGAACAGGATGCCGAGCGCGTAGACGTCCACCCGGACATCCGAGGGCTCGCCTTTGATCTGTTCGGGAGCCAGGTACCCGGCGGTGCCGACCAGGTGGGACTTGGTCACTTCGACGTCGTCGCCCTCGACCATCTTGGCCAGACCGAAGTCGAGGATCTTGACGAAGTTTGGCTGCCCATCGCGCTCGCAGAGCATGATGTTGGCCGGCTTGATGTCCCGCAGCATGATGCCGCGCGCGTGCGCCCATCCCACTCCGGCCACGATCTGCGAGGCGATGGGCACGAAATCGGCCAGGCGGAGAGTTCCCTTGCGCGCCAGGTAGTGTCGGAGATGCTCGCCTTCGAGGTACTCCATCACGATGTACGCCCGGTCGAGGTGACGACCGAAGCCGTACATCGTCACGATGTTGAGGTGCGACAGCTCGCTCAGCCGCTTCCCTTCGCGGTCGAACCGCGCGACGGCGTGGGCATCGTCGACCCAGTGCGACGAGAGCATCTTGACCACGACGTCGCGGCCGCTGTGGCCGTCCGACGCCAGGTACACCAGCCCCATGCCCCCCCGGCCGATCAGGGACTTGATCGTGTACCGGTCATCGATGACCTGCCCCTCGAGGGGATCACCGGTCGAACCCGACGTTGCCGATGGACGCGTCATGGCGCGGTGGACGAAAGGGTGCCGAAAACGCAGGGCAGAACCGCGCGCAGCGATCCGCCCCCAGCACGCCTCGCATTTTGCACAATTTGACCGCATTGAGGTGGATCGCGCCCGCGAGAAATCCCCGGTCGGCCACCGCGGTGAAACGAGCCGTCGATTGTCCAGGGAATGCGCTCGGAACGCCGTTCTGAGCGACAATTCGCGCCGCGGGCCGAGCCGACCCACGGTGGCGAAAACGCGCGGCGTGACGGCGTTCGAACGCGGCGCAGGGCCCGCCGAACGTTCGGGCGCAGCCGAGGAGATCCCGACGGCTCGCGTTTACCATGCGGCCGTGGGGCACGGCGCGTCGTCATCGGTCACACCCGCGGCGACACGCGTGTCGACCACGCCGGTCATCGAGGCGCGGAATCTGAGCAAGGCGTTCGCCGACAAGGTGCTGTTCGAGCGCGCCGACATCACGGTCCTTCCCGGCGAGACCCTGGGCATCATCGGGGAGAGCGGATCGGGCAAGAGCATCCTCCTCAAGATGTTCATCGGCCTGGTCGAGCCCGACGAGGGCGAGATCTTCTTCGCCGGCGAGTCCGTCACCGAGATGGACGACGAGGGGCTCGCACGGGTCCGCCGGCGCGTCGGCTACGTGTTTCAAAACGACGCCCTGTTCGACTCGATGACGATCCTCGACAACATCGGCTACGCGCTGCGCGAGCACTCCGAGATCTCCGAGGAGGAAATTCGCGCGCGCGTCTCCGAGTGCCTGAGCATGGTCGGCCTCGACAAGAGGACGCTCGAGCTCTATCCCTCCAACCTCAGCGGGGGCATGCGCAAACGGGTGGGCCTCGCCCGCGCCATCGCCCACAAACCCGAAGTCATCCTGTACGACGAGCCCACCCAGGGCCTGGACCCGCAGAACATCACGAACATCGCCCTGATGATCCGTGCCCTCCAGGCGGATCTTCGGGCCACCAGCGTGGTCGTGACCCACGACATGCGCACGGCGTTCGGGGTCTGCGATCGCCTGGCCTTGCTGCACGACCGCGGATTCCCGCACGTGGGCACGCCCGCCGAGTTCGCCCGCAGCAAGGAGCCGGCGATCCGCGAATTCATCGAGTCGGCCCTCGAAGACATCGAGGACCTGAACCTCGAAGTCCGCTGAGCGTCACGAGCCGAGCGACGCGATCCAGCGCTCGATCACCGCGATGGCCCGCCCGTCGGGGACGCTGGTCGCCAAGGGCGGCATCGCCTGCCGCCCTCGCGACTTCATCCGAGCCACGACCGCGCTCGCCTCGGGACGCCCGGCGTGCACCCGTGCGTCGACGGCCGCGATCGGTGCGTCCGGTCGAACACCGACCAGGCCCATGGCGGCCAGCGGAGCCTGCACCCGCAGGTCCATGCTCCCGGGGGCGGGCCCGCCCGGGTGATGGCAGATCGCACAGTTGACGTCGAGGTACCCGCGCGCCCGCGCCTCGAGCGAAGCGCCCTCGTCATCGAGCGGCGCGAAGGGTTGGACTTTCCGGACGTGCTCGACCGGGCGATCGAACAGCCCCCGGGCGGCCCACGCCGCGAGGGCATCGTCGGCACCCTTCGATCGCGCGAGCTGACGCGTACGCAAGCCGAGGATCGGCCCGTAGCCGGGCGTGTGACAGCGCAAGCAATCGGAGCCGGACGGGAAGTACCACGACTGCGTATGGGTGCTCCCGTCGCGTTCGATCTCGTACACCTGGCGCTGGGGAGTCGTGACCAGCTCCGCGTCGGTCTGCGCCTCGTTCCACCGATAGGTGTAGCCCGCCCAGCCGGTGCGCTCGTGAACCATCACCCGGGTCTCCAGCCGAACCGGACGGGCATGGCCCTTCACGTCGGGGAGCTCGAAGTGCTTCACCACCACCGTGCCCACCGGAAAGCCCCAGGCCCCCTCGACCGACAGCTCGATTTTCCCGCCCTCGGGCAACACCAGCCAGCGGCGCTTGGTCGCGCCGTCGGACCACAGCTCCACGTTGACCTCGTAAGGCAGAAGCCGCGAGGACGGGCGCAGCGCCGCGGTGTCCTCGAACAAACCGGTCGCCGACAGCGTGGTCGGAAAGCCTCCGCCCCCTTGCTTTGGCTCCTCGGCCGGGACGAAGCGGAAGATCGCCCCCCGAAGGGAGATCGCGTACAGCTCCCCGCGCGCATCCTCGCCGAACGACGAGAGCTCGGGCACCCGCGCCACGATCTCGGTCCGGACCGACGCGGGGGACGTCGGGTCGCGGTGCAGCGCCCACACGTTGCCCGTGACGTAGTCGCCGTAGAAATACGCCCCGCGAAACGCCGCCAGGCGAGTCCCCCGGTAGACGTACCCGCCCGTGACGCTCGCCCCGAGATCCCGCCCGTACTCGACGACGGGCGGTACCGAGGGCGCCTCCAGGGCGTGGGACGATCGCGCGTAGTCACGCGTCCCCTCCTTCCACCGCCAGCCGTAGTTTCCTCCCTTTTCGACGAGGTCGATCTCCTCGAGGCGGTCCTGCCCCACGTCTCCGGCCCACAGCTCGCCGGTCTGCCGATCGAAGGAGAAGCGCCACGGATTGCGCAGGCCATAGGCCCAGATCTCGGGCCGTGCCCCGCCGACGCCGACGAAGGGATTGTCGGCGGGGATCCGATACGGCGCGCCATCGTCCCCCGGGACCTCGATGCGCAGGATCTTCCCCAGCAGCACGCCCAGGTCCTGCCCGGCATCCAGCGGATCTCCGGCGGCGCCACCGTCCCCGACACCGACGTAGAGGTGACCGTCGCTGCCGAAGGCGATCATCCCTCCGTTGTGGTTGCCGTACGGCTGCTCGATCTCCAGCACGACGCGCTCGGTCTCTCGTATCGCCCGCTGGTCGGGCCCCACGCGAAAGCTCGACAGGCGCACCCGACGAGGCCCCGACATGCTGTAGTACACGAAAAACAGCTTCGACGTCTCGTAATCGGGGGCGAACGCCAACCCGAGCAATCCTTCCTCGTCGTGCCGGGTGCGGACCGCCTTGCGGATGTCGAGGAACACGTCGGCTTGCGTCACGTCGTCGCGCGCCTCGAACGACAGCACGCGTCCGGCCTGTTCGACCACGAACAACCGCTCGGGGCTTCCCGGCGCATGCGTCAAGAACACCGGCCGCTCGAACGACAACGCCTCGAACACTGGCACGGCACGAAGCGGACCGATCGCCGGCGGATCGAGCGGGAACGTCAACCCCGTCCGCCCATCCACCACCGGGGCCGGGGCGGCCACCCCCCGGACGTCTGGCCCACGCCCCGGCTCGGGGGCCCCCGCCCCGTTGCGGCACCCCGACGCGAGCACCACCGCCAGCGCCAGGCACGTCGCGCATCCCGACTTCACCCCCCGCACCCTACATCGAGCGCCGACACCGACTCCATCGCCACCACGGGAGCCGAATCCCGAGCAGGAGCCAGAAGCAGGAGCCGGAACCCGGAGCAGAAACCGCAGGACCATCCGGAGCCGCAGCCGAAACCGGCGCCGGAACCGGAAGCGGGGACCAAAAGCCAGGAACCGGAACGGGAGCAGCAACCGGAACCCGGCAACGGAGCTGGACCCCGGAACCGGAAGCGGGAATCCGCAATCGGAATCCGGGATCCCGATCGGGTGCCTCGGCTCGGGTCAGACGCGGCGGCGGTCGTCGAGGGTGTGGAGCTGTGCGTCGTCGCCCCAGTAGATCTGCCGGAGCAGCTTGTGGTTGTGGACCAGCGGCTTGTCGTACTTGCCCAGGCGCATGCCCTTCATGTCTTCGGGCGTGTCGGCGACGGTGGGGATGAAGCGGGCGTCGTCGCGAATCTCCAGCCACGCCAGGGCGACGGCGGCCTTCTTCACCAAGGGCCCGATCCATCGCAGGCGCCGGTCTTCGAGGCGCGTTCCGATGAAGACGTGGAACCACGTCGTCCGCTCCGTCTCGGGGACCATGAAGATGGCCGCCCGCGCGGTGCAGCACCGCGAAGACGTCTTGGACCGCGTCGTCGAGGCTTTGGGGCTCCACGCCCAGAAGCGCGAGCGCGCTGCGGACGGTCGCTTGATGGCGGGCATAAAGGCAAGGGAAGCCGAGCGGGTCGAGCCGGGTCACTGCCGATGTGGACGGGTCCATCGCGAAACCTTTCATTGCCCGGGTCGAGGGAATCTCGTGCGCCCCACCCGTCGATTTTTCTGCGTGTACGTTGCTCGCCGCCGCCGGGTGCCCAAACCCTCGATCTCGCCCGCCGAGGGCGGGACGGGGCGGGGTTGACCCAAGAAGTGAATTGTGATTCACTTCTTGGGCCATGGTCTATCGGCCGACCGCGCGGGTCGAAGCGCACAAGGCCGACGTCCGTCGGCGCATCGTGTCGGCCGCGCGACGGCGGGTCGCCGACGCCGGCTTCGGTGGGGCGTCGGTGGCCGCGGTGGCACGCGAGGCCGCGGTCGCGATCGGCACGGTGTACCGCTACTTTCCCTCCAAGGCCGAGCTCCTCGTCGAGGTCTTTCGGCAAGCGTCGGCGCGCGAAGTCGAGACCATGGCCGCCGCCGCGATCGACGGCGGGCCGGCCAGCGCGAAGTTGGAGCGAGCGATCCGCGTGTTCGCACGACGCGCCATCGAGGCCCGACGACTGGCGTACGCGCTCATCGCCGAACCGGCGATGCCCGAAATCGAGGCCGAGCGCCTGGTCTACCGGCGCGCGTACGCGCAGGTGGTCGAAGCCATCGTGCGCGAAGGCGTCGAGCGGGGCGAGTTCGGCGTCCGCGATCCTTCGGTGGCCGCCGCTTGCATCGTGGGCGCGCTGGCCGAGGCTCTGGTCGTTCCGCTCGCGGTCGAGGGAGCCGGCTCGGTGCCCGAGGCCCCCATGCTCATCGACGCGATGGTCGATTTCTGCCTACGGGCCGTGAGCCCGCACCCACCCCCGAGTCACCCACGACTCTCCGAGGACACCCATGGCATCTCGTGAACCGATCACCCGCCTCCCCACGCACGCGGTCGAGAACCAGCCCCCGCCGCTGGAGGGCTACAACGCGTACGACACCGACCCGGCCCTTCGCGAGGCGCTCCACCGCGAGGGCGCAGCGTGGGCCGAGGCGGCCTGCCGACGGCTCGGGGCGCTGGTGGGCACCCCCGAGATGATCGCCGCCGGTCACGACGCGAACCGCTTCCCACCCCGCCTTCGCGCCTTCGATCGCTATGGCCAGCGCATCGACGAGGTGGAGTACCACCCCTCGTACCACACGCTGATGTCCGCGGCCGTCGAGCACCGCCTGCCCACCATCGCGTGGACCGAGACGCGACCGGGCGGCCACGTCGCCCACGCCGTGCTCTGCTACCTCTTCACGCAGGTCGAGTGCGGGGTCCTGTGCCCGATGGCGATGACCTACGCGGCGGTCCCCAGCCTCCGTCGACAGCCGGAGATCGCCGAGGAGTGGCTGCCCCGCATCTTCAAGGAGCGCTACGACTCCCGGATGATTCCCGCCGC
>CAZYSW010000342.1:0-6629 GCA_964650105.1 uncultured Nannocystaceae bacterium | reverse complement strand
GCATCAGCGGGATGCGACTGCGCTCGTTGGCGACGAAACAGCTCACGCGGCGGGGCAGCTCCACGTCGTCGCCGAGCAATCGACTCGGCGAACGCGTGTCCTCGCACAGGAGCAGATCGGCCTCCACGATGGCGCGGCGCGCCCGGGGGGAGAGGTCCTCCCGGTTGCCCAGCGGAGTCCCCACCAGCACGAGAACACCCGATGATTTCGCGGCCGTCACGGGGGGTCAATCCAGCCCGAGGGCGATCTGGACGGCGTCTCCGAGCTCGCGCTGCAAGTACTCCCGCAGGCGCAGCACCAGCCGCTTCTCGATCTGGCGGGCGCGTTCGCGGCTGACGCCCCACCGGTCCCCCAGCTCCTGCAGCGTGACCGGCTCGTCGGAGATCAGGCGGTCCCGAAAGATCTCCAGCTCGCGATCGCGCAGGTCCGAGCCGAACCGACGCAGCTTGGCCTGGAGAAGATCCTTGAACTCGGCGCTGTCGATGCTGTCTTCGGGGTCGGCGTAGTCGTCCTCGATCATGTCCAGACGCGTCCGCGTGCCCTCCCCCTCTTCGGTCGACAACGGAGCGTCCAGCGAGAGATCCGGCGCCGCCATCCGTCGCTCCATCTCGACGACTTCGCGCGGCGAGACGTCGAGCTCCTTGGCGATCCGCTCGGGCGTGGCGTCGATGCCGGCGGCCTGCAACCGCTCGCGCTGCTTGCGAAGGTTGAAGAAGAGCTTGCGCTGGTTTTGGGTGGTCCCGATCTTCACCAGGCGCCAGTTGTTGAGGATGTACTTGAGGATGTACGCGCGAATCCACCACCCCGCGTACGTCGACAGCTTCACGCCTCGATAGGGGTCGAACTTCTGGACGGCCTTGACCAGGCCGACGTTGCCTTCTTGCACGAGGTCCAACAGGTTCTGGTACGCGCGCCGATACTCGTGGGCGATCTTCACGACGAGACGAAGATTCGAGGTGACGAGCCGGCGCGCCGCCTCGGTGTCCCCCTCCTCCACCCACCGCACCGCGAGCTCGTACTCCTCCTCGCGGTCGAGGAGCGGGTAGCGGCGGACCTCCGCCATGTAGGCCGCGAGCGGATCGCGTCGCGCCAGCGCCGTCGTCCCTTCGGGTGCCGCCGGGACCGCGACCTCCCGCGCGATGGAGTCCAGCTCGTCGTCGGTCGCCGGCTCCACCTCGGCGAGGGCGAGGGCGTCCGCCTCGTCCTCGTCCTCCGATTCGTCCTCGGCGCCTCGCCGCCGCGCGCGGGCTTGTGCGGGTCGCCCCTCCCGAGTCGGCTCCTCCTCTACGACGGCGTCGTCGGGCACCACGCCCTTGGGCAGCACCTCGACATCGAGCAACACGCGTTCGGCCCCCAACCGCGGCGGCTCGGTCCGGGCTCGCCGTTCCTCCAGGGCGTCCTCGGCCTGCTGCACGTCCGTGGTGGGCCGGTCAGCACGCCTCTTGGGGCGGCGTCCCGGACTCGACTTGCTCGTGGCCATGACGTTCGGGGGTGCTGCGGAGTTTACGCCGCTCTGCGGAGCAAAGGTACAACGGGGCCCGAACAACCTGACGCCCGACCGCGTTCCCGCGAGGGCGGCAGGTCGCAGGCGCGATGCGTACCAGCACGCTGCGCTTCGACCTCGAGCGGCGTGTGAGCGCACCTCCCGCGGCTGGTCTCGCGTTCGCCGGGCCGCGCCATCGAGCCCACGCGCCCCCGCGCCCGCCGCCCGAGCCGCGTTTTCGGTTGCCGACGCCGCCCGTTGGTGGCTCCCTCACAAACGCGCAGCTAGACTGGCGAACGTGAGTCGATCTGCGCCGTCCCGTTCTCGTGCCAGCAAGGGATCGCGCGCCTCCACACCGGCCATCGTGGTCGGTTCCTTGCTCGTCGCGCTGGGTCTCACTGCACTCGGGGACACGCAGGCGCAGGCGCAACGTGGAGACCCGCGCAAGCACGCCCGGCTGATCCCTGCCCACGACGCCACGGAGCTCAGGATCCTCGACTGGACCCTGTGGAACGTGTCCAAGTACTACGTCGAGCCGCAGCGCATCGACCCGCATGCGATGACGTTGGCCGCCCTCGAGGCGCTCGAGCGCACCGTGGCGGAGGTGCTGGTGGAGCCCATCGGCAGCGGAAAACGGGTGAAGGTACGGGTGGGCACCGCCGAGCGCGAGTTTCAGGTGGGCGACGTGGAGGCGCTGTGGGCCGTGGGGCCGCACGTCCGCGAGGTGTTTCGGTTCGTGAATCGCAACACCTCGCTCACCGAAGAAGAACAGCGAGAGGCGGAGTACGCCATCGTGGCCGGGGTGCTCGGCACGCTCGATCCGCACACGAACCTGCTGCGCCCCGAAGACTTCGCTGACATGAAGGCGAGCACGAAGGGGAGCTTCGGTGGGCTCGGCATCGAGGTGGGCCTGCGCGACGGGGCGATCACCGTCATCCGTGTCATCGACGGCAACCCCGCCTCCAAGGTCGACATGCAGCCCGGCGACCGAATCGTGCAGATCGATGCCGAGTCGACGGTGACCATGTCGCTCAACGATGCGGTGGGACTGCTGCGGGGCCCTCCGGGGACCACCGTCACGGTTCACGTGATGCGGGACGGTCTCGACAAGCCCAAGAAGCTGGAGATCACGCGCGCCACCATCAAGCTCGACAGCGTCATCGGGGAGGTTTTGACCGCCCCCGACGAGAACGGAAAACTCCACAAGGTCGGGTTGGTGCAGATCCCCCGCAACTTCGCCCAGTCGACGGGCAAGGAGCTGCGCGCCAAGCTCGAGGACTTCGAGCAGGCGGGTGTCGAGGGGTTGATCCTGGACCTGCGGGACAACCCTGGCGGTCTGCTCAACGCGGCGGTCGAGGTGGCGGACGCGTTCTTGAGCCACGGGACGATCGTCTCCACGGTCGGCGTCAGCTCGCCGCGCGAGGAGAGCAACGCCGACGATCGATACGACTTCCCCGACTTGCCGATGGTCGTCCTCATCGACCAGGGCTCGGCGAGCGCGTCCGAGATCGTCGCCGGGGCGCTCCGCAACCTCGACCGCGCGGTCCTCATCGGGCGCCGGACCTTCGGCAAGGGCTCGGTCCAGGTCCTGCACGAGCGCAAGGTCGGCTCCAAGGAGCTGGCGCTCAAGCTCACCATCGCCCAGTACCTCACGCCCGGAGACATCTCCATCCAATCGGTCGGCGTCAGCCCGGACCTGGAGACGATTCCGGTGTGGCTCGAGGAGGACCAGACCTTCTTCTTCGGCCGCAGCCGGTTCGACCTCCTGAGGGAGGAATCGCTGTCGGCCCACCTGGAATCCCAAGCGGCGCAGCAGCAGAAGCCCGCGTACGGACCCTTGCACTTCCTCGACAGCGGCAACGAGGGCGAGGGCGAGGGTGATTCCAAGTCCAAGGGCAAGACCAAGAGCGACAAGGGTCCCGGGGACGCCGACAAGCGCACGGCGATGCTGCTCGAGGATCCCGAGATCCGCATCGCGCGGGATCTGGTGCTGTGGGCCCCGTCGTCGCGCCGCGACGAGATCCTGGCCAAGATGGCCGACTTCGTCGAGGAGCAGCGAAGCATCGAGCAGCAGAGGATTTCGGCCAGGCTGGCGGCGCGTGGCGTCGACTGGACACCGGGGATTAAGCCCACCAGTGGCAAGCCGGTGTTGAACGTCTCGGTCAAGACCGACAAGCCCGGAAACGTGATCAAGGGTGGCGAGAAGGGCCGGGTCACCGTGACGGTGACCAACACCGGGGACGCCCCCGCCTATCAGGTCCGGGCGATGACCGACAGCGACTATCGCTACTTCGACGAGCGCGAGCTCATCTTTGGACGCATCGATCCGGGGCAGACGAAGTCCGCGTCGATCAACCTGTCGGTTTCGGAGCACGAGCTGTCTCGCACCGATCGCATCGATCTGCACTTCTTCGAGCAGTTCGGGGCCAAGCTCTCGTCCGACTCGCAGACCAGCATCGACGTCAGCGCGGAAGGCCTTCCGCGGCCTGCGTTCGCGTACGGCTATCAGATCGTCGATTTGGGGCCCAAACCCGTCAGCGGCAACGGCGACGGCGCCCTGCAGGTCGGGGAGCGCGTCAAGCTGCGGGTCCACGTCCGCAACATCGGAGAGGGTCCGGCGCTCGACACGTGGGTGACGCTGCGCAACCAGTCGGGCGAGGCGATCTTCCTGCACAGCGGCCGCGAGCGGCTGGAGAAGATGGATCCGGGCGACTCGCGCGTCGTGGAGCTCGATCTGGAGGTGAAGGACCTCCCCGAGCAAGGCAAGGCCGCGCTCCAGCTCACGGTGTCCGACAACAAGATCGCCGAAGGTCTGTCGGAGACGCTGGAGTTCCAGGTCACCGACGACGGCGCGAAGATCGAGGACCAGCGGGTGGCGGTCCAGGCTGCGAGCACGCTCGACTTGTACGCCAGCCCTCTGGACAAGCGCGTCGTGGCGCGGGCACGCAGCGGAGCGAAGTTCAACGCCACGGGGCTCTCGTCGGATTGGTATCGGCTGGACCTCGGTGACGGTGCGTTCGCGTTCGCGCCGCGCTCGGCGGTGGAGACCGGGGACAAACCGGTCGCCAAGCCCTCGCCGTACGATCCGGTGCTCGCGGTATCGCCTCCGCGGATCACCCTGACGAGTACCCCCACGCAGACCGACGAAGAGACGCTGGTGCTCAGGGGCGTCGTCACGGACGAAGAAGCGGTTCGAGACGTCTACATCACCGTCTACAACCCGGCGCGCAACCTGTTCGGCGACCGCGAAAAGGTCTTCTATCAAGCCAACGCCGATCCGACCTCCGGCAAGCTCGAGTTCGCCGCCGACGTCCCGCTCACCCCCGGCAACAACCTGATCGAGGTTCACGCCCGGGAGGACGACGACGTGATCGGCGTGCGGCGCATGTGGGTGCTTCGCACCAGCGGGCTGGCCGAGGCGCGCGCTGCCGAAACCAAGTTCCAGACCAACGGGCAGCTCCGGGTCGACACGTTCAAGTAGACGCGCCGGACATCGCGGATCCGGGCCTCACCCCGGGCGGCAGCGAGGGGGCTTGCCCCACCCGCGGCGGGCTCGCATACCATGAGGCCATCGATGCGCGCCCGGAGCAAAGCCGCGCTCGCCTCGGTCTTGGTGGGGTGGGCGGCGGCAACGATCGCTTGCCATGCCGATCCCGCGCCCCGGGCGCTCGACACCGTGCTGGTCGACCTCACCCTGTACGGGGTCGAGCCCGACCTCGCTCTACCCGACACCGTGTTGGCGGTGCATGGCGATTCCTTCGTGGACGCGCCCTGGGGCGTCTCGCAACTGGTCCTCGAAGGGACGGTCGAGGGGCAGCAAGCCGTGTCCACGGTTCGGATCCCGGCGTCGTACGTGCATGCGCAGCGTCTGGACGCCGTCCTCGATCACGACGTTTTCGCAGCGCTCGGGGGCGACGGTGCTCGCCTGGAGGGTTTCGGTGTGGTCGAGGTGACCAGCGCCGTGGACGGGCGATTGTATCGCTCGGCGCCGGTCGACGTCGCGTTGACGCTCCGCGAGACGCTGGAGCCGAATTTCGAGCTGGTGTCTCCGGACGGGATCGTGTTCCCCAACGATCCGATCGAGCTCTGGGGCGAGGGGTTGCTGCTGGCCGGCGAGGGTGAGTCGGTGGCGGTGGTCGAGGGCTGCTTTCGCGCCGCCGGCGCGGACGCCTGTGCTCCGGTCGCGCCTCGGGAGATCCCCATCACGCCCGCGGCGGAGCACGACCGGACGCGCGGAACCTTTCTCTTCTCCCCCGCGATCGCGGGCATCGAGCCGGGGCGTTTCGAGGGCACGGTTCGCGTGGTGAATCGCCACGCGAGCGGGGCCGCGCCGGCGACCGATCCCTTGCCCTGCGCCTGGGACCTCGAGGCGCCCATCGTTTACGGCTCCGACACCACCGAGGCCAGCCTGGGTCGGTACGTGACCTTGACCGGGGCCGGGTTCGTGGGGGGCGAGGGGAGCACCACCTTGCACTTCCGAGGCGAGTTCACCTCCGACTCGGGCGAGGTCGTGGTCTTCGACGACCTGTTGGTACCGGAGTTCGTCGATGGTCACACGCTGCGCTACGTCGTCAACGAAGAGGACGCCATCGGCCGAGTCCTGGACGTCCGGTACGACCCGGGTACCTTCGAGGGCACCCTGACGCCCGTCACCGCTTGGGGACCGTCGGAGATCGTCGGTGATCCCGTGCCGACGAGCTTCCGCCTCGCGCCGGTCAAGCAGGTGGTCTACATCGACTTCCTGCCTGGATACACCGAGAGCCTTCGTCATTTCGGGTTGCGCGCGGTCGACCACCTGATCCGAGAGCGTGTCATGGCCGTGGTTCGACGCGACTTCGAGACCATCAACCTGGAAGTCCGTTCCACGTTGCCGACCGACTTTGCCCACTACACGCGCGTCGACGTGAGCGGGCCCGATCCCAACGGACTGGGCCTTTTGGGTTACGACAACTCGCCCGGCAAGGACACCGACAACCGCCGCCTGTACGACAGGATCGGCGGAGTGAATGCCCTGACGCAGGAGGACGGATATCCGGGGTACGGGGGGATCTTCATCGAATCCCTGTTCGGCTTCTCGACCCACCCGAACGGGCTCGCGGACGTCGTGGCGCCCGACCCCCGCTTCGACGCCCTGTTCGATCCGTTC
>CAZYSW010000341.1:765-6644 GCA_964650105.1 uncultured Nannocystaceae bacterium | reverse complement strand
TCGGCGTCGGTTCGCCGAGGACTACACCTTCGTCGGGATCCAGGCCGGGCTGGGGTGCATCGTGCGGCTCGAATGGTTGCCCGGTCGCGAAGCGCATCGCGTGTGGGTCACCGTGCTCCGCGAAGACGGCACGGTGATGGGCCTGGTGGGCGGCCAACGGATCGAGCGGCAGCGTGAACGGGATCGCTGGCGCGCCGGAGGGCTGGAGCTGGATTGCACCGCGCCCTACAAGACCTGGACGATCCGCTACGCGGGTCGTCTGGTCCGCGGCGCGTCGGAAAACGCCGACGGCTCCGCCACCGATGGCCGGCGCTGCAGCCTGGACCTGACGTTCACCGCCAGCGGTTCGCCGTTTCATCCGGGGCTCGACGACGACCCGGAGTTGCTCGCGCGTCGCTTCGGCGAAGCGACCTGGGAAGCCGATCTGTTGCGCTCGGTTCGCCGGGTCCAGAATCGAGGCTACGTCCAGCTCGGAGAGCTCCACGGCACCGTCGCCCTCGGCAACGAGATCATCGCAGTGCGATCCGCTTGTCTGCGGCAGCACACCTGGGGGGTGCGGGACTGGGGCGCGAGCGACGAGGCATTCCAGTGCTTCGCGGCCTTCGACGACGGACGGCGGATCTGGGTGCACCACGCGAAATTCCCCTTCGTGACTCTCGAAGGCGGGTTCGTGCACGGGCCCCACGGCACCGAGCCCGTTCGTTCGCTGGGCTCCAGCGTGGAGCGCCGCCCCGAACGTGCCCCGGGGCACGTCACGTTGAACGTCGAGCACCAGCGCGGATCCTGCGTCGTCCAGGGCGAGATGCTGGCGGACCTCGACTTCGTCGTCGACGGTCGTGGCGCGGTGAGCCTGGGATTCTTCCGGCTGGGCGGGGGGCGAGGCTGGGGGTTCTGGGGCGGGCAGCGCCGGGTTCTGCCGCGGCCGCTCCCGTCGCCTTGAAAGCGAGCGGGGTTCTGAAGCAGTCTGCTGGAGCGACGCCCATGGCCGTGAAGAAGATCGACACCCAGGAAGCCCTTCGCTTGCACCGCGAAGACATCTGTTGGCTGGACGTGCGCTCGATCCCCGAGTTCGAGGCCGGACATGTTCCGGGCGCGTACAACATTCCGCTCTTGCACGCTGGCCCGGGCGGCATGCAGCCCAATCCGGAGTTCGTCGACGTGGTGCAGCGCAGCCTCGGCCGGGATCGACCTCTGCTCGTCGCCTGCAAGGCGGGCGCTCGCTCGGCCCGGGCGGCCGCGATCCTCGAGCAGCTCGGCTACCGCACGATCTACGACTACGCGGGAGGATGGAGCGGCAACGGGGCGGATCCGGGGTGGGTCGCCGCCGGTGGACCGACCACCACGACACCGGCGGAGGGTCGGACCTACGCCGAGCTGGCCAGGGCGTCCAGCGGAGGCGCCGCGGGGACGCCGTGAAGCGTCCGAGGTGCGTGCACGCTCAAAGGCGGGCGCGCGGCGACGACCTCGAGGGCGGTGCCGTAGCGACGCCGGTCAGCCACTGCTTCGCCGCGCGCTCGTGATGGAAGAACTCCAGTGAGACGTGCGCCTCCTCGGCGGCCATCCGCGTGGCGGTGCGCAGCACCGTCGAGGACGCGACGAACGCGATCTTTCGAACCCCGCGGGTGTGGGCGATGCGCAGCCACTCGCGGGCCAGACGCAGACAGCCGGTCTCGTAGCCCGCGACGTCGCGGAGATCGACCAGGATCTCGGACGGCGCCGTGGTGGCTTCGGGTCCCCACGGTGCGAGGGCTTCGACCAGCATCGGGCGCGTCAAGAAGCCGCCGCCCCGGATCTCGGCGAACCGCTGGTCGTCGGAGGCACGGGTCGACAGCTCCGACGGAAGTTGCGTGTAGTGCTTCATGGGGCGCGGCGGCTCGGAGCTCGGCCGGTTCGCCGCAGCCGCACCACCTCCCGACGTCACGAGCTTCGGCGACTTCGTGGGGAGGATGACGAGACGTACGATCCGCCCCTCGGGTCGGCGGACCATGACCGGTCGATTTCCAGCCAGCGCCCAGGATACGCGATGCATTCCCGCTGCGCAACGGTGACGTGCGGGAGCGCATCGCCGAAATCACCCGTAGCTGGTCTCGAGTGAAGGGTGGCTCGGTCGCTTCGCGCAGGCGTTCGACGCGTCGCCTCTGCGAGCCGAGGGGCCCGCGTCAGCCACCGGTTCCACCGGTTCCGCCGGTGCCGTCTCCGGTGTCGTTTCCGCCCCCGCCGATACCGTGCACGGTTCCCGAACAGTCGTCGACCAGACACTCCACGACGAGCTGCACGACCTTGCCCGCGCCCACCGGCATGTCGAACTGATAGGGCACGGTGGCGACGACGTTGCGCGAGGCGTCGAGCACCTCGACCTCCACCGCCTCGAGCAGGTCGCCGTCGACCTTCCGATCCGGATCGGGCATGGCCGTGAACCCGCCGCCGTACTGCGCGTAGCTGAACTCGTGGTTGTGCAGCACCGCGCCGTTTCCGCGATAGGCGGTGACGTCGAAGAACTGCGCGACCGATCCGGCCGGCAGGGAGGGGAAGCCGTCGGCGTCGCGGATGTCGAACAGCAGCTCGATGGTGGCCGGGGTCGGGCTCAAGGTCACCTGAACGACGCGGGACTGGCCGCCGATCACCTCGGCGACCTGGCTGTCGAGGTCACCCTCGTTGTCGCGGATGGTGTCGCCCGCGGCGTCGAACCCTCGCACGTCGAGCATGTAGCTGCCCGCGGGCACACCCTCGAGGGTGATGCCTTCGCTGGTATCGCAAGGTGCGGACTCGTCGTACGTGCCGTTGTCGAGCGAGACCTCGACCGTGACCACGCCCTGCTGCTCGCACGTGAACGAGGTCAGGCCGAACTTGTACTCGACGGTGAGGATCCCGGTCTGCGTTTCCTCGGAACAACCTGCCAGGAGGGTCGCGGCGGTGGTGAGGGCGAGAAGACCGGTGGGGCGAGAGAGGCAAGTGGCCATGGCTAGAGAAAACTCCTGTCAGCGCGCTGACGTGGGTGGGGCAAAAATAGACGAGAAGCGATCGCGGCGAAACGGCGGATCGCCGCGCCCTACGACGCCGGACGCCGGCCGATTCTTCAGGTCGCGACGGGACGCCGCGCAGTGTGAGCGCCCCAATTCGGGGTCTCGTCCTGCCGGCGCCGGGCGTTGGCCGACGGCGGCCTCCGGCCAGGTCCCGCGACCGCTCCGCTGCGCGGCTAGGGCATGGTTTGGCCGATTTTGCCACTTTCTTGGCTGTTTCCAGCGGGGTCCTACAAGCTCCGACACGAGTCGGGTCATGGTCTTGCCTCCAGCACGTACGCGAGCCTCCCTCCTCGAACGCCTCCTTCGCCCGGTTTCCAGCGTCCTGTTCGCGTTCGTCGCGGCCGCGCCCGCCCTCGTCCACGCGGCGTCCGATCCGGCGCCGGCCGAGCCCGAGGACGACCGCCCGCCCGAGGAACGCTTTACGGCCCCCGTTTCGGCCGACTGCGATCATCGGATGCCTCTGTGGGAGCACGTCGTCGCCGAGGGGGAGCACTTGGGACTGATCGCGGGGCGGTATGGCGTGCGGCGCCGGGATCTCGTGGCGCTCAACCCCGACCTCACCAATCCGGACCTGATCCGGCCCGGGCAGAAGATCCGGGTCTGTCCCGAGATCGCGCCCCGTCTGCGCAAGCAGGTGGTCTACACGGTGCGCCCGGGGGACACGCTCGGCGCCATCGCCGTCGAGCACGGTCTGACCCTGCGCGAGCTCATGGAGGCCCAGGTGAACCCTCCGTCCGATCCGAACCTGGTCAGGGTGGGCCAGACGCTGACCTTCTGGGTGGACGGGGGGGTCGTCCCCGAGTTCCAGCCGCCCCCCGCCAAGCCCAAGAAGAGGTCGCGCTCGCGGGTGGGGACGCGGTTGCGTCGCCCCGTCGAGCACCAGCTCCCCGAGAGCCCGCACTACGTGGTCAAGCGCCCGCGCCTGGCCTACGGCACGGAGAAGACGATCAGGCTCCTGCAGGAGGTCGTCACGCGCTACCGCAAGCGGGTTCGGGGAGGGCCCCGCCTGCACATCGGAGACATCAGCAAGCGAGGGGGCGGCGAGCTTCCTCCCCACGTCTCACACCGTCGCGGTACGGACGTCGACGTGGGCTACGTGCTGCGGGGGAAGGACGCGAACCGCATCAGGTTCAGCGGCGTCAACAAGGAGAACCTCGACGTCGCGCGAACTTGGGCGCTGCTGCGTGCGTTCCTCGACACGCATCAGGTTCGCTACATCTTCGTCGACTACGCGATCCAGGAACAGCTCTACGAGTACGCCCGGAAGCACGGTGCGAGCGAGAACGAGCTCGACGAGTTGTTCCAATACCCGCGGGGCCGCGGTCGCTCGCACGGCATCATCCGCCACTGGCCCAGCCACAAAAACCACTTCCACGTCCGGTTCCGGCAGTGACTCTACTTCGGCGCCTGGCCGTGCCCACGCCGGCCGCCTCCATCGCGGCGTCCAGCTCGGCCAGGAGCTTGCGGGTGCGGGCGTCGGGCTTGCGCTTGGCGAGGGTCGTGCGGTGCTCCTGGAGCGCGTCGGCCACGATGGCCTCAAGGTCCGTCCAGCCGGGAGCGTAGCGCACGGAGTCGAGCGTACCGTCCTGCTTGATGGCGACCGGCGGACCGTCCGTGAAGTCGAGCAAGGTGAGCAGGATCTCCCGCTGCGTCCCGGGGTCGTCGCTTTTCCAGCCGGTGCCGAGGCCGAGCAGGTAGTCGAGCACGCGCACGAGTTCCTTCTCGCTCGGCACGGCGCGCGCGGCCGTGTCGCGCAGCTTCTCCAGGGCCGCGACCTCGGCCAGGAGCTTGGCGCGCTTCGCCGTCAACTTGGCGCGCTCCTCCTGCGTGGGGCACAGCTCGGGATCGGCGACGATGTCGAGGATCCTCGTGGCCTTGTTCCGCAACGCCTCGAGCCGCACCTGCGCCTGCTCGACGGACGGGAGCGCGGCCTCGACGTGCTCGCGCACCTTGGCTGTGAACGTGTCGAGGGCGACGGGCGGCACGGACACCGGGCCGAGCACCTTCGCGACGAGGAGTTCCACGAGGTCGTCCTCGCGGTGGCCGTGGAACTCGGCGACCGAGCTGGTCCGCCACCGGTAGCAGCGAGTAGGGGAACTTGTCGAACAGGACGCGGCGCACTCCGGGTTCGACCTCGACCCATCGCTCGGGCGCCTCGGCGACGAGGGCCTTGGTGTGCTTGTAGTCCGCGACGAACCTGCGGGCCACGTCCGGCGACTGCCCCGCGTACCAGTCCGTCGCCTCCCGCAGCTCGGCGCGGGCCTCGGGGAGAAGGATGACCTTCATCGGCTATCCAGCCGCACGCTTGGACTCGTGCGACGCGATGATCTCCTCAAGCTCGCGCTCGACTTCCTCGGAGGGTACAGCCCTCGACTTCCCGGAGCGGAAGTCCTCGAGCCTTCGCTTGGCCTCGGCGATCCAGGCCGCCTCGATCTCGGCCTCGGTGTGGCCATCGCCGATGCTGTCCGCGAGGATAGCGGCCAGCTCGGCGCGCTCTTCGTCCGGCAGCTTCATCGCGGCTTCCAGGATGCGCTCAGCTTCGATGCTCACGGTGCAAGTGTAGCCCGCCGAGCCGGCCCTGGCGACCGTGCGCTCAGGCGCCGTCCCCGGCATCTTCCTCGCCTGCCTGCGAGACCTCTTGGGGACCGGTGTCACGCTCGTGGGTGGCGAGCCACCCGGAGGCGGCCTACGCGTGGTTTCATGCTTAGAGATGCGATGCGAGATTTGATTGCGAAGCTCGAAGAAGTCCACGACGGCGAAGACCTCGAAGAGTTCGACAGCGTGAAAGTACGAGTCGAAGCGCACGTTTGGGAGAGGCTGTCATTCAAGAGCCCGTTGCAACAGCGGGTAGCGGAG
>CAZYSW010000341.1:0-755 GCA_964650105.1 uncultured Nannocystaceae bacterium | reverse complement strand
CAGGTCTCGGGGTGCACGGCCTCCTCCTCCACGGGCCCGTCTCCCGCCGGCTCCCGCTCTCGGAACCGAAGGAAGACGGGCCTTCCCGGGAGTGGACGCAGACCAAGCTCCGAGCGGAGGTCCTCACGAAGGAGACCGAGCAGCTCATCGGTGCTCGCTGAGCCGTACTCCGCGACCGAACGCGCCACGGAATCCGCCGCGCGTGCTTGTTCGGCTGTGCCGAGGAGCTGGATGTCCGCGACGGCGCTCTCGAGGTCTCGCCAATGAGCCTGCGGGTTGGCGGACATGGATGCCCGCTCGAGCCGCCGATAGGTCTCCAAGAGGAACTCCGGCTCCGCTCCTCGTCCTCGACGAGGCGTGGTGGTCGTCGGACTTCGCGGAGGTCTGGGACGACCATGTCTGGCTCCCCGAACAGAATCCCGCGGCCGGACTCGACCACGTCGCCGCGTGGCTCGCCGGCGAGGAGTACGACGCGGCCTGGAGGGCGCGGCAGGAGGCCGAGTGACGCCGGGCTCGGCGGGAGTGGATGATCAGCCAGGCGCTCGACCCGGACGCGACGCCGTCGATGGTTCGGCGTGCACGTGGCCCACCGGTGGTGGCCGAGCATTGACTCCGTCTCCGATCCGAAACCCGAACCGGAATCGCCCTCGCCTTGCTCGGCACGACCGTCCGATCGCCGGTCGTCGCCGGGCCGAGGACCGCCGTGCGCGCGGCCGTGGTCATCGGTGCCGTCGTGTTGCTCTCGGCCCTGCTGG
>CAZYSW010000340.1:0-6677 GCA_964650105.1 uncultured Nannocystaceae bacterium | reverse complement strand
CTCTTCAGGTGAATTCCCGATCCCGGGCTTTTTTCGCGCTAGATTCAGGACTAGCCGTTCGTCGGAAAGTCCCGCGAAGCGACGATACCGTCCCCCGAGCTGCGTTGCGCGACGGTCGAAGCATGCCCGATACTCCCTTCGGTCGCGCACCTTGCCGACGCCGCCGCTGACGGCGTCCTCACCCCGCGCGACTTCTCCGGTAACCTGCTGGTACTCCAGAGCTCACCATGTCCAGGATTCTCGTGATCGGAAGCGGCGGTCGGGAGCACGCGCTTGCCTGGCGGGCTCGGATCGAAGGCCACGAGGTGATCGCAGCCCCCGGCAGCCCTGGAATCTCGGCCCACGCCCGGTGCGTCGCGGCGCGCGACCATGCCGCGATCGTCGAGCTCGCGCGCGCCGAGCAGGTCGACCTCGTGGTGATCGGGCCCGAGCAACCGCTCGTCGACGGGCTGGCCGATCGCCTGCGCGAGGCGGACGTCGCGACCATCGGCCCCTCGCGTCGGGCCGCGGAGCTGGAGGGCAGCAAGGCGGCCGCGAAGGCCTTCATGCAGGCCCACGGCATCCCGACCGCGCGTCACCGAACCGTCACGGACCTCGACGACGGCATCGCTGCGCTTCGCGCCTTCGATGCGCCGCCGGTGGTGAAGGCGGACGGCCTGGCCGCCGGCAAGGGGGTCACCGTCCCCGAGACGTTCGAGGAGGCCGAGGCCGCGCTGCGTCTGTGCCTCGCCGAGCGCCGCTTCGGTGCCGCCGGGGGAACCGTCGTGCTCGAAGAACACCTGTCGGGCCAGGAGGTGAGCTTCTTCGTGCTCACCGACGGAACGCACGCGGTGACCTTCTTGCCCGCGCAGGACCACAAGCGCATCGGCGAGGGCGACACGGGACCCAACACCGGAGGCATGGGGGCGTACGTTCCCGCGCCGGTGTTCACCGAGGAGGTCCGCGCGCGCACGATGGAGCGGATCGTCGAGCCGACGTTGGCGGGGCTGCGCGCGGAGGGCCGACCGTTCGTCGGCTTCCTCTTCGTCGGGCTGATGATCGACGGCACCGGCACCCCGCGGGTCGTCGAATACAACTGCCGCATGGGGGATCCGGAGACCCAACCACTGATGTTCGGCCTCGACGAGCCCCTCGTCCCACGCCTGCTGCAGGCGGCGCGCGGCGAGCTGGAGTCGGGCGCCTTGCAGGGCCGGCCGGCGGCGACCGTGGTCCTCGCGTCGGCGGGATACCCCGCCTCGTCGCAGTCCGGAGACCCGATCGAGGGGCTCGACGACGCCGCGGCCCTCGACGACGTGATGGTCTTTCACGCGGGAACGCGCCGCGAGGGGGGGCGTTGGACGACCGCCGGCGGTCGGGTGCTCGGTGTCTGCGCTCGGGGCGAGACGCTGGCCGCCGCCATCGCGCGCGCGTACGAGGCCGTCGACCGCATCCACTTCCCGGGGATGCAGGTGCGTCGCGACATTGGCGCGCGCGCGCTCGGGGGGGCGTAGCCGGGGTCGGCGTCGACCCCCCGCGGCGTTGGGCGCGTTGTGCTCGCGGGGCGCGGGACCGGGGTGCTATAGGTTCGCTCCATGGCCGAGATCCGCCCGTTTCGTGGCCTGCGCTACGCGCCGCAGCGCGCAGGCCGGCTCAGCGACCTCATGGCGCCGCCCTACGACGTCGTCGACGACGCCGGTCGACAGGAGCTGGCGGCCCGCTCGGATCACAACTGCATCCATTTCATCCTGCCCGACGGCACGGACGACGCTCGCTACACCCACGGCGCCGAGCGCTTTCGGTCCATCGCCGCGCAAGCGATGGTCGCCGATCCCGAGCCCGGCTTCTACGTCTATCACCAGCGCTTCGAGAGCGAGGGGCAGACCTACATCCGCAAGGGCTTCATCGGTCTCATCGAGCTGACGCGCTTCGGGCAGGGACCCGTGCTCGCGCACGAGCGGACCCTGGCCGGACCCAAGAAGGACCGCCTCGCGCTGATGCGGGCCTGTCAGGCGCATCTCGAGCTGGTGTTCGGCATGTTCAGCGATCCGGACCGGCGGTGGGAGGCGATCGTCGATCCCGTCCGGGGAGAGCCACTGTTTCAGACCACGTTCGACGGTGTCGAGCACACGCTGTGGCGCGTCTTCGATCCCGACGCGGTCGAGGCGCTGCGGGCCCACCTCGCCGAGCGAAAGATCTACATCGCCGACGGCCACCACCGCTACGAGACGATGTGCACCTTTCGAGACGAGCTCGAGGCGAGCGGTCATCCGAACGCGGCGTTCGGGATGATCTATCTGTCCGACCTCGACGACCCCGGGCTCGTCGTGCTCCCGACGCATCGGCTGGTCCATGGCCTTCCCGAGGTGTCGCTGGACGAGGTCGTCGCGCGCGTCCAGACCTGGTTCGAGGTCTCGACCACGCCCCTTCCGGAGGATGCTCGCGAGCTCCGCGACGCCTTGCAACGGGCGGGGCAAGAGAGCGCCGCCTTCGGGTTGACGGTTCCGGGCTCGAAAGCGTTGACCGTGTTGCGGTTGCGCAGCGACTACGACCCGAACGCGGCGGGGCTGGGGGACCTTCCGCCCGCGCTGTCCCGCCTGGATGTCGTCCTGCTGCACGAGCTGGTGCTGGAGCGTGCGCTCGGGATCAGCAAGCAGGCTCAGGAAGCGAAGACCAATCTTCGCTACTACAAGTCCACCGACGAAGCCCTGCGCGTGGCCGCACAGGGCGATCGAGACACGCAGCTCGTGTGCTTCATGAACGCCACACCGGTGTCCGACGTCCGGGCCGTTTGTGACAGCGGTCAGGTCATGCCGCAAAAGAGCACGTTCTTCTACCCGAAGATCCCCAACGGGCTCGTGTTCTACGACCTTCGCCCATGAGCAACGAAAGCGGTCCGACCGGACGGCCCCTCGACGGCGACGCGACGGGGTTCATGGGGCTGCCCCGCGGAGCCCGCGACCTCATGCCGCCCGCGTGTCGGGCTCGCCGGCGACATACCACCACGCTCGTCGAGGTGTTCGAGCGATGGGGCTACGACCAGGTCATGACCCCCACGGTCGAGTACTTCGACGTGCTCGGCCGAGGCCTCACCGCCACCGATCGGCGGCTGTGCGTTCGCTTCATCGAGCCGCGTTCGGGAGAGGTGGTGGCGCTTCGCTCCGACTTGACGCCCCAGATCGCGAGGATGGTCGCCCAGCGGCTCGGTGGAGAGCTCACGGTCGACACGGTCCACCGCTTCGCGTACGCGGCCGACGTGGTGCGTCAGCCGGCGGGCGAGCGCGAGCAGACCGAGCACCACCAGGCCGGGGTCGAGCTCATCGGCGACGCCGCACCCGCCGCGGACGCCGAGCTGCTGGCCTTGTGCCACGAGGCCCTGATCGCGACCGGTCTTCAGGGATTCCGCATCGACCTCGCCCACGCCCGCGTCGCGGATCGACTCGTGGATCAACTCGGCCTCGACGACCGCGATCGTGCCGAGGTCCACGGCCTGTTGGCGCGCAAGGATCGGGGCGGTCTCGACGAGCTCCTGAGACGCCGTGGCGTGGATCCGAAGCAGCAAAGCGCCGTGGTGGCCCTTTGCGATCTCTTCGGTCCCCCCGACGTGCTCGATCGCGCCAAGGCGTCTTTGCGAGGCACGGGCGCCGAAGGCGGGTTGGCGCGACTCGAGGCGGTCCTGTCGTCGTTGCGCGCCTGGGCACCCGCGGCCTACGACCGGATCACCGTCGATCTCGGAGAGGTGCGCGGATTCGAGTACTACACGGGGCTTCGCTTGCGGGTCTGGTCCGCCGGCGTCTCGCGCCCCGTGGTGCGGGGCGGTCGGTACGACGATCTGTTGGGTCGCTACGGCGTCTCGCGACCGGCGACCGGGTTCGCCGTGGACCTCGACGCGCTCGAAGGCGCGCTCGCGGCGGCCAACGGTGCCCCCGTCGAGCCCGCACGCACACCGACGTGTTTGGTCGCGATCTCCCCGTCGGGGTGCGACGTCGAAGCGGCGCGAGCCCTGGCGGCCACACATGCGGTGCAGGCGCGATCCGAGGGGAGGCGAGCGTGGATCCAGCCGGGCGTGACCACGGCGCGCGCGGAGGCGCTCGCCGATGCGGCCGGCGCCACCATGCTCGTGTACGTGGACATCGAAGCAGGGGCGCCGATCGCCCGGCAATGGGACCGTGGGGCCCAGGGCTGGACCGTCGCGCGAGAAGGGAGCTGAAGACGATGCCGACGTTGGTCGTCGTGGGAGCGCAGTGGGGGGACGAGGGCAAGGGCAAGGTCGTCGACGTATTGGCGGCCGATGCCGACGTCGTGGCGCGCTTCGCCGGAGGCAACAACGCGGGGCACACCCTCGTGCTCGACGGGCACCAGATCGTGATCCACCTCGTGCCGTCCGGCTGTCGGTACCCGGGCAAGCGCTGCATCCTCGGGGCGGGCATGGTCATCGATCCCGAGGTCCTCGCCGAGGAGGTCAACCGCCTTCGACAGCACGGCATGCTGCAGCAAGACGAGCTGCGAGTCTCGCTGAACGCTCACCTCATCTTCCCGTTTCACCGCCTCATCGATGGTCTTCGTGAGGACCGCGCCCGCGCCACCGACAACCAGATCGGCACCACGCGTCGGGGCGTCGGACCCGCCTACGAGGCCAAGGCCGCACGCCGGGGCGTTCGCGTCCGCGACCTGTTCGACGAGTCGCGCCTGACCGAGCGCCTCACGCAAGCCAAGGCCGCTCTGGATCCGGAGTTCGAGCGGTTGGGTTCGACGCATCGGATCGACGTGGCGGCGCTCGTCGCCCAGGGGCGAAAGTGGGCCGGTTGGTTGGAGCCGTGGGTCTGCGACGTGGGGGCTTTGTGTCAGGAGGCGATCGACCGGGGGCAACGCGTGTTGTTCGAGGGGGCCCAGGGCGCCATGCTCGACGTCGATCATGGAACCTATCCCTTCGTGACCTCGTCCAACGCGATCGCCGGGGGTGCATGTACGGGAATCGGCATCGGACCCACCTTCATCGACGAGGTCTGGGGAATTACCAAGGCCTACACGACGCGTGTCGGAGCCGGTCCGTTCCCGACTCGGCTTGCAGGCGAGGCCGGGCAGCGCCTGCGCGACGCCGGATCGGAGTACGGCGCGACGACCGGGCGCCCCCGCGACTGCGGCTGGCTCGACCTGCCCGCCCTCCGCTACGCGGCCCGCGTCAACGGCATGACGGGGCTTTGCGTGACCAAGCTCGACGTGCTCGCCGAGCTGCCCGAGGCGTTCATTTGCACGGCCTACGAAGACGGTCTCTTGCCCGGTCGCGACGACCTCGGTCGCGCCGTGCCGCGCTACGAGGCGATCCCCGGATGGGACGATCCCGAGCTGGCGCCCAGGCTGCGGCAAGCCCGGCGAGAGGCCGACATTCCGGGCCCTGTCCGTGCGTACCTCGAGCGGATCAGCACCGCGGTGGGCATCCCCGTCGTCATGGTCTCGGTCGGACCGGGGCGCGACCAGACCATCATGTTGGCCGACGCGTTCGGATGACGCCCATGCCAGCGCCCCCCACCACGGCTCGTCGCGGGTGGATTCGGCGAGCCTCGAGAGGTCGCGGCCGAGCGCGAGGCGATCGACGCAGGGGGCAGAGATCCGGTGGACCGTTCCGCGGTGATGCGGTCGAACACAGCCGCCGACCGCGCGTCGCTCGTCGAGGTCCCGCCGCGACGCGATGCAGGCCGCGTCGCCCAGGCGAGCGTCACGCGGCGCCTCACGGCCGGCTGGCTCTCGCAACCCGCCATGATACCCCGGTCCTTCGCATCGAGGGGCTCGCCCGCGGAGTGAGCCGTCGGGGACCCTCCGGGTGTGGGTATGACACCGGGCCGCATTCTCTTACCGCGAACGCGGCGCTGGTTCGGATGTACAGGCTCGCGGGCGGTTGTGCCCAGCAAGTTCGTTCCCCTATACTGCGGTCGGCCCAGAGTCCCGCGGTTTCCCGTGAACTCTCAGCACGGTGCCCATTCCCAGGGGCGCCACCTGGTGCACGTGCATGAAGATCGAATGCGACAAGTGTGGTGCGAAGTACTCCATCGCGGACGAGAAAGTTCGCGGGAAGACCTTCAAGATCCGCTGTAAGAAGTGCAGCAACGTCATCATCGTGCGCGACAAGGTCGCGGCGGTGGCCGCCGGCGGCGGGGGACCCGAGGACGAGCCGGAGGCGGCCCAGCCCGGGTGGCACCTCGCGATCAACGGCGAGACGGTCGGTCCGATGTCCGAGGCCGAGGTCCGTGAGCGCTACCACGCCGGCGAGATCGACAAGGACACCGCGGTCTGGCAGGAGGGCTTCGACGACTGGGTCCCGCTCGGGGACGTCGAAACCTTCGCGGACCTCCCCGATCGGGCCCCCGCTGCGGCCGCGCCTGCGGAGGATCCGTTCGCCAGCGCCAACCACGACGACTATGCGGCGAGTGCGGTGGCTGCGGCCGGGGCCGGTGCCACCGCCATGGCCGCCGCAAGTCAGCCCGAGCCGCGTTCGCCCCGAGTGTCGTCGCTCACGGGGCAGCGCAACGAGAACTCCGTGCTGTTTTCGCTCGACAGCCTGCAGTCCCTGGCGACCGGCGGGGGCAGCAAGTCGGGTGGCGGTGGGGGGGGGGCGCGTGCGGGCTCCGGGACGCGCGGCCTGGCCACCGCGGCCCCGGCCAGCGAGGGCTCGGGTCTCATCGACATCCGCGCCTTGGGGGCGA
>CAZYSW010000339.1:2681-6713 GCA_964650105.1 uncultured Nannocystaceae bacterium | reverse complement strand
TCCTCCTCCCCGATCCGGCGCCCTACTTCGGGGAGGAGCGACAGGTCGGGGCTTCCCTCGGCAGGGGAGCCACGGTCGGCCGTCTCACGCGACATAAGTGCTACTGCATAACAAACCGGCGGGAAAAAACCAGCCGGAAGCGCGCCTCCGGCAGGCCGTGCTGGCGTTGCGTCGGCCCCACCTCGTGGGGTCCGAGACGGGCTAGCATGGAACCACGCGGAGGCCGGATCGCGTCGGCGAAAGGCGTCGTCGGCCCCGCGCGGGGGCGGGCACGCCCGCCTGGTGCTGGTGGGCCGAGCCCGGCTCGGCGACCTTCGTGAACGATCGCCGTGGGTGCTCGGTACACGAAGCGTGCGCCGGGGCGCGGCCCGAGCCGGCGCCGCCGCCCGATCGCCCGCAGCGACGGGTCTCGACGCGCGGAGGAGGCCACGCGCACGAACGCGAACAGGCGCCGCTTTGTGGGCGGCGCCTGTTCGATTGGGAAGGACCGACGGTCCTCGGTACCTCAGCTTCGGCGGCGGCGACGGAGCGCACCGGCGATGCCGAGGAGCATCAGCGAGCCGAGCATGCCACGCGGCGAGGACTCGGTGCTGCAGCCACAGCCGTCGTCGTCGCTGGCCTGACCGCTGCCGTCCGTGTCGGTGTCACCGTCGGTCTCACCACCGTCGGCCGTGGCGTTGGTCGTGGTGATGGTCGGATCGGTCGGGCTGGTCGGGTCGCTGTCGCTGGTGTCGCTACCCGAGGCCGAGGCGCTCGCCGTGCTCGGACCACCCGTGTCGTCGACCGAGCCGGAGCCGGAGCCGTCGTCGGCGCTGGTGTCGGACGGGCCGCTGGTGACCCCGTCGGTGGTGTCGGACGCCGAGTCGGTGGCACTCGCCGAGCTGTCGCTGCTCGTGTCGTCGCCGCTGGTCTGCGGCGGCACCGGGTCGGGCTCGGAGGTGGTGGGCTCGGGCGTGACCGAGCAGTCGTTGAAGTTGCAGCACGGGTCGAAGCTCAGGTTCTCGATGATGTCGGCGAGCGCCTGCTCGAGGTCCTGCTGGTTGTTGGCGTCGTAGTGCGGGAAGGTTCCACCGTTGCACGGGGTGCCCGTGCCGCCCGAGCCCCAACACGCCATGTTCTGGAGCTCGGGGACGGCGATGCCATCACCCAGACCGATGACGTAGGTCGTCGTGTCGTGGGTGCCGTACAGCTGCGTGAGGACCGAGCTGACCTGTGCGTTGGTGGAGTAGCCCTGGTACGCGCCGTCGGTGATCAGGATGTTCGCGAACACCGTGTTCTGATCGATGGGATACAGCGGCGGCGGATTGGCCCGGTAGTCCTGGGCGTTGGTGCTGGCCAGACCGAGGCCCCGGTGGGTGAAGGTCCCCGAACCGTAGCAACCCCCGAAGATCGCGCCCGGCTGGCACGCCGGCATCCGGCTGTGGGTGGGAGCGTCGAAGCCGGGGTAACCCGGGTCTCCGGGGCCGACGAAGGTCCAGGTGATCGGCGGACCGCCCCAGGGGTCGTTGCACCCGTTGCCGCACGAGGTGTTGGGATCGAGCGCCCAGTCGAAGTTGTCCTTCATGCACGGCCCGTAGTTCACGAGCACCTGCTCCTCGCCCTCGCTGCCGAAGGTGGTCAGGCCGAGGTGGATCAGGTCTTCGACGGGGATGTTGGCGTTGTTCGGGAACTGGACCTCGACGTCGAAGATCGAGTTGGCCCCCGCCAGGGCGGCGCGTGCCTGATCCCAACCGGTGCTGCCCATCTGACCGGCGACGCCGTTGACGTTGAGCATCGACGACGAGGCGTCGAGCACGATCATCACGCGGGGCAGACCGCTGGTGCACTCGGGGATGATCACGCTGTTCTGGATGTCCTCGACCACCGACTGGAGGGCGGGGATGAGCTGACCCTGACCAGCCTCGATCGCCTCGGTGGTGCCACCGGCAGCCGCGAGGTCGTCGGCGAACTGCTGGCCCTGGGCCTCGCCGATGGCCACCACGTAGACCGGGACACCGTCGGTGCCGTACAGGTCGCCGGCGACGGGCACCGGGTCGGCGCTGGCAGGCCCGAGCTGCGTCGTGCCTTGGGGGCTCGTCCACAGACCGTCGGTCAACAGCAGGATGCCGTAGAACCGGTTGTCGAGGTTCGGCGCATCGTTGGGATGGTCGGTCCGGGTCTGCGCGATGATGTCGCGGGCGTACTGCAGGGCGCCCTGGGTCCAGGTACCGATGCCCGAGCACGGGTTGCCGTTGCACAGCGGCGGCGGGACGTTGTCGAGGAAGTCGACGATCGCCTGACCGTTGCACTCGTAGTACGGGTAGTCTGGACCGTTGTTGGGGTCATACCAATGCACGTCGAGCGACTGCCCGTCGACGATGCCCGAGGTGTCACCCGGGATCGTGGTGCCGGAGGAGTTGGGGCTCGGGTCGTGCCCGAAGCGCATGAGCGCCATGTGCATGTTGTCGTCGAAGTAGCCGTTCTGGGCGGTGACCAGGTTCTGCACGGCCTCGACCGCGGCCTCCCACCGGGTCTGGTTGCCACCGAAATCGGCGTGCATCGAGGACGAGTAGTCCATGATGATCATGAAATTCGGCTTCTTGAAGGAGCAGTCGTCCTCCGAGGGACACTGTCCACCCGCGGTCGCGGGCTTTTCCGTGCCGCCGACGAAGGCGAGGCCCACACCGCCGAGAAGGCCGAGCTGAATCCCGAGCCGCTTCCAAGAACCGAACAACGCCAGTCGCTTCATCTGAGTAACCTCTTCATGCCCTGGGAGTGTTGACCCATCGGGGAGTCGTACCGTCGCGACGCCGATGGATTCGATCGGCGGTCGTCCGCCCCCACCTGCGAACGGGGGCACGTTACTGGGAGCCGGGTCGGCTCGTCAATGACGTGACGAACCTGAAGTTTTTTGCCTTCGACCCCGCGCGACCGCCGGGTCGTGCCCCCTGCACGCGGATCCCCGGGGGTCGTTCGCCCTGGGTCGCGCTGGTGCGCCGTCGAACAGGACCCGCGCTTGTCGGTCATCGGACGCCGTTTCGTCGACGAGGAGTCGTACCTTCGCGTACATCCCGTGCGTGCATGCACCGCGTCGGAGCACCCGCGCGCGGCTTCGGAAAAGGCGAGCCACGTTACCAACCACAGCGCGAGTGTTCGGACGGTGTGAGCCTCGTGCGATGCCAAAGTCACATCGCGGGCGATCGCGGCGACGCCACGGGGTCGCGCGTCGGCCAGGGGACCCCGCACGCGCGGCGGTGGCTTGCCGAAACCCCCGCGACCCGTCAACGTGCGCGCGATGGTGACGTCGGTTGGAGCCGCCCGCTCGTCTCGGTGGGCCACGCGGCGAGGCTTGCGCGGATTGATGATGGGCGCCGCGGCGCTCGGCTTCGGGGGCGCGTGCCGGAGCGAGGGGTCGCCGACGACGCCCCCCGCGAGCGCGTCGTCGAACGTGTCCGAGGTCACGCTCGACGGCGATCGGCTCTACGCACGGGTGGCCGCGCTCGCGAGCGATGGCCTGGCGGGTCGTTTCACCCTCAGCCCGAGCGACATCGAGCGGGCCGCCGCGTTCATCGCCGAGGATCTAAAGGATTCGGGGGTCCACCCCGTGGGGAGCGATTACCGCACCCCGTTCTCGTTGCAGACCGGCGTGCAGCCCGTGCGCCCGCCCTCGCTGGTGCTCGAGCGCCGCGGCACGGCCCAGCCGCTTCCCCCGCAGGCGTTCGCCCCCGTGAGCACCAGCGGATCGGGGACCGTGTCGGGGGAGGTCGTGTTCGTCGGTTACGCCGCGCAGGCCGAGGCCCGCGACGGACGACCCGGGTACGACGACCTCGCGGGGATCGACCTCGAAGGCAAGATCGCGCTGGTGCTGCTCGACAGCCCCGGGCGTCCCCCCATGCGGGCGCTGTGGTCGCGCCTGGGTGCGGAGGTGCATCGCTTCGAGCGGGAGGCCGCCGCGCTGCGAGAGGCCCGTGACGTCGACGCGCTGACCCGGCTGCATCGACGGACGCTCGAGTCGATCGCCGACGTGCTGCGCCCCTTCTTGCGCGGGGCCAC
>CAZYSW010000339.1:0-2671 GCA_964650105.1 uncultured Nannocystaceae bacterium | reverse complement strand
CGATCCCCGAATCCTTCTTCGCCCCGCCCGACGATCCTTTGGAGGCGCGGATCGATCTGCAGGCCCGCCTCGGGCCGGTGATGGAAGCGGTCGATGCCCTGCCCGGGCCGCGGTTCGAGTTGGCCGAGGGGCGGCTGCGGACCAAGCTCGATCGGCTGCAGGAGGCCGGGGCCGCGGGGGTCATCGTCGTTCGTGGCCCGCGGAGCTTCGTCGACGCGCACGCGCGCGAGGAGGACGCGCTCGATGCCGCCGAGGGGGGCCGCGGGAGGAGCTTTGCGATCCCGGTGGTGCAGATGCGGTGGAAGGACGCCGAGGCGCGGTTTCGGATCGGCAAGGATCGCCTGTCGAAGGTGCAAGCGGCGATCGACACCGAGCTGCGACCGCGGTCGACCGTGGTCCCGGGCTTGGTCGCGACCCTCGGCGTGGAGCTTCGCCCCGTCGAGCAGGCGATCCCCAACGTGCTCGGGTGGCTCCCCGGCAGCGATCGGCCCCACGAGATCGTGATCGTGGGCGCTCACTACGATCACATCGGGACCGACGGCGAGGGCCGGGGCCAGTGCCACGCACGCGAGCGCGAGGACGGCACCAAGGACGGGATCTGCAACGGGGCGGACGACAACGCCAGCGGCACGGCGACGGTCCTGGAGGTCGCGCGGGTGCTGGCGGCTTCACCCGAGCCGCCGCGACGCTCGGTGGTGTTCGCCTTGTTCGCGGGCGAAGAGCTGGGGCTGCACGGCTCGAGGGCGCTGGCCGAAGAACCGCCCGATGCGCCGCCTTTTCGAGGCGGCAAGGTGGTGGCGATGATCAACGCCGACATGATCGGTCGGCTCGGCGAGGCCGGGCTGGCGATCGGGGGCGTGGGCTCGAGCCCCGCGTGGATGGGCATCCTCGACGAGATCGGCGATCGGGGTCTGCCCATCCTCTACGACCGGGCGGTGACCACCCGCAGCGATCACGCCAGCTTCTATCGACGCGAGATCCCGGTGCTGTTCTTCTTCACGCAGCTCCACGACGACTATCACGGGCCCGGTGACGAGGCCGACCGGATCAACCGCGACGGGCTGACGCGGGTGGCCGAGCTGGTTCATGCGGTGGTGCGCAAGACGGCCGATGGGCGACCGGTGCCGTTCTCCGCCCCGCGCGGGCCCGAAGAGGGGTTGGTGCCTTCGTTGCCGGGGACCGATCCCCGCACGGTCGAGCGGCGCGTCAATTTTCCGGACGCGCACGCGGGCTCGGGCGGGAGCGCCCGCGCGAAGTCGAGACCATGAGCCGCGATGCGGATCGAGAGGCTCCGGTGCGCGTCGCGGTCACGGTCCATCCCGACGCGTTGCTGGATCCTGCGCGGCTGAGCGACGCGCTCGCCCGACGCGTCGGACGCAAGGCTTTGGCGGCCGCCGAGGTGCGGATCGTCCGGCGGGCGATCGATGCTCGCCGCGGTCGCGTGCGCGTGCACGTCGAGGCGGATCTGGTGCCGCCTGGCTCGGCAATGGCCTCGCCGCAGCCCGTCGATCTCCCGGCGCTCGCCGGCGCGCCCGAGGTGGCCATCGTGGGGGCCGGACCGGCGGGGATGTTCTGCGCGTGGGCGCTCGCTCGACAAGGCATCCGCGCCGTGGTGCTGGAGCGGGGACGACCGGTACGGGGCCGGCGACGCGATCTGGCGCAGTTGACCCGCGAGGGCACGCTCGACCCCGACAGCAACTACTGCTACGGCGAGGGCGGCGCGGGGACGTTCAGCGACGGCAAGCTGTACACGCGGTCGTCCAAGCGCGGTCCGGTGCGCACGGTGATGGAGACGTTCGTGGCCTACGGCGCGCCGCCGGACGTCCTGGTGGACGCGCGGCCGCACATCGGGACCAACAAGCTGCCGGGGGTGATCACGCGCATGCGCGAGCACCTGACGTCGGCGGGCGTGGAGCTGATGTTCGAGACGCGGGCCGAGGGGCTGCAGACCGCCGGGGGTCGCGTGACGGGGGTGCGGCTGGCCGATGGCCGGGTGCTGGATTGTCGGGCGGTGGTCGTGGCACCGGGGCACTCGGCCAGAGACGTGCACCGGTGGGTGCATGCCGCCGGCGGGGCGATCGAGCTCAAGCCCTTCGCGGTCGGTCTGCGCATCGAGCATCCGCAGGCGTTCGTCGATCGCTGTCAGTTCGGCGATCTCGCCGGGCACCCTGCCCTGGGCGCCGCGTCGTATCGGCTGGTCGAGCAGGTCGGAGGCGTGGGCGTGTTTTCGTTTTGCATGTGCCCCGGCGGCTTCATCTGCCCGGCCGCCACCGAGCCCGACGGGCAGGTCGTCAACGGTTGGAGCCCGTCGTCGCGGCGGGGCAAGTACGCCAACAGCGGCCTGGTCACCGAGGTGGGCCCCGCTCAGCTCGCGCGAGCCGGGCTCGACCCGGCCGACCCGTTCGCGGGCACGGCCTACCAGCGTCGGCTGGAGCGCGAGGCGTACGTCGCCGGGGGCGGAGCGTTCGTCGCTCCCGCGCAGCGCCTCGACGACTTCGTCGCCGGTCGCCCGTCGTCGGAGCTCCCCCCTTGCAGTTACCGGCGCGGCCTGGCGAGCGTGCGCCTCGACGCCCTGCTCGGGCCGCTCGCGGCCCCGCTGCGCGAGGCGTTGCGCCGCATCGACGCCAAGTTGCCGGGGTTCGCCGGGCCGCAGGCGGTCGCGGTCGCCCTG